>USTB01000227.1 GCA_900557635.1 uncultured Eubacteriales bacterium | reverse complement strand
GGGGCGACCAGTGGTCGCCCGCCGAAAAACGACCGTATTTCGCATATAATCGACCTGTCCGCGCACGTCACCTTAAGAAAGCCCCTTTGTGTAAAGAAATCTTCAATGTCTTTGATTATATCATACGATAGATGAAAAACGGGCGACCATCGGTCGCCCGCAAACCCCCAAACGGGAATATTCACGCCCCGACATACGGGAGCTTGAGCACCGTAGGTGTATCACTGCCCGTGATCACCGATTTCACATGGAGCTGATTCAAAAGATAATCATTCGCAGGCAATGCTCTCAACTGCTCGATATTGGCATCCGCATGCGGCCAAAGAATGATCTCGGGGTCGGCTGAGCGATAAAACTCGGTGAGGACGCTCTCGGACACCGCATCGGTCTCCCCGTGAGACGGAATCTGCAACAGATCGCATTTCAGGGTATTCCCGTATCTCCGCGTCAGAGACTGCGCGGTTTTCTCCCCCATGTCCGAGCAGAACAGGACGGTCTGTCCTTTCGCCGTGACCCGCAGAATCATGGAGGTGTCGTCCTCGGAGATCTCCCCGTCGCCTGCCGTAAGATCGGCAGTGTACAGCGCCTCGACGGTCACACCGCAAAACGTCAGGCTCTGACCGGTGTGCAGAATGCGGATCTCCGCGTCCTCTCCGCACAGACGCGCGGCGGTGCGCACCTCTTTTTCGGTGGTCGTACCGACCGTCGGATGGAAGTTCAGCGCCAAAAGCTCCAACGTGACCCGATCGCCGTATTCCATAAAGAAGCGCTTTGCAAGGGTGGCATGGTCATATTTGCCGTTCGTCAGAAACCATGCGCGGATCAGAACGGTCTTGTCGGCGCGGCGGTTATTTGCGACCATCAACTCATACAGACGCTCATGCGCGGTCTTGCCTGCGGCATCCGGCTCATCGGTACCGCCGTCGATGACGATGTACGAGCCGTCCTCCAACGTGATCAGGTAGCCCATCCCGAAATTTCCGACCTCATAGGCACAGCCGAGCTGGGTCAGCGAGGTATCTGTGACCTTGTCCCATTCGGCGGATTGCTCCGACACGGCGGGAGACGTGGGATCGTAGACGGCGGTCAGTGTGCCGTCAGCCGAAAAATAGGCAAGGGACACGGCGTGGGAATCGCACAAATACGGCCCGAAGCGATTCTCCCCGATGCGGTTCTCCGCGCTCTTGGCAAAGCCTGCGGAAAGAAGCGCCGATTCAAACTGCGCATAATCCCCCTCGTCCACCTCGAAAAAGGCATACGTGCGGCAGGAAAAGGCGGAGGAAACGGGTTCGGGCGTATCCGTGCCCTGCGGAACGGGAAGCAGGGGACGGTTTTCGACTGTAAGACGGGAAAGCTCGACGCGGCAGACACCGTTGGTCAGATTCTCGACAAGCACGGCGCAAAACGACCGCACGGCACACGTCAGCGCCTCCTCGGAATTTGCGGAAAGCACCAAGCCGTCCGCATCGACCCGCACGGAATAGGCGTCGGGTTCTCCGTCCGCGGTCAGGGACAGAAGCAGTCTGCCGTCCCCCGAAAACAGCTCGGGCGACTGCACCTCGCCCGACGTCACGCCCTGCGGCAGGGAGGCGATCAGCAGTGCGGCACTGTCCGCCGCATTCTCCCCGCTGACCACGGTCAGGGTCAGCGCACCGTTTTCGACCAAGGTTGCGCTCGCCTCCCAGAACGGCTCCCGTTCGGTCACGGGCGCTGTGGTCTGCGCATCGTCGGTGACGGGGGATGTGTCGGTCGCATGGGACGGCGTTGTGACCGGCTCGCCCGATGACGGCACCGACGGGAAATATCTGCATCCTGTCAATATCAGCGCCGCACAGAGGACGGCGGCAAGGCTTCCTGTTTTTTTCATGTCCGTATTCCTCTCATTCTGCCCATATGATAACACGACCCCCGGAATTTGTCAAGGAAAACAGCCGCGGCGCACCCAAACGACTGAAAACGTCGCCTCGCGACCCGCAAACGGCGCAATTACGCTGTCGGAATTACGCGAT
>USTB01000226.1 GCA_900557635.1 uncultured Eubacteriales bacterium | reverse complement strand
TTTTCCATCACGAAAAAGACTGCCGCCACGGCTGTCAAAATCCCCAGCGCACAGGCGCATTGTAAGCAAAACAACAATCGCCGCAAAAAAGCTGAAAAACGTGCAGGTGCGGGTGTAGGGAATGGAATGATAGAAGTCGGATTTTGCACGGTCGTTCAGATAGCGGAATTGCGACATGGTGAAAAAGGGTGCAAAGAACAGGAGGCAGATGGCGGGTATGGCAACGTTTTGGGGGATGACGGTTTCGATATAGGTGCGGAAGATACTCACGCCCAACGCGTCCTCTTCAATCTGCATGGAGGTGCCGGTGAATCGGATCCCCACGACCAGTGCGCACAGCGCAATGCACACCACTGCCGCCGCAACGCCGATCAGCTTGATATGAAGCAGTCCTTCCCGATACAGAGAAAGGCTGAATATTTTATGATTTCGTTTCATTGTATGCACCTCATAATGTTCTCCTTCCATTTCATAGATAAAGACCTCTTCCAGCCCGAGGGGCAGAATATCCAAAAGCAGGGGATTCATGCCGCGCAGGATCTCGGTCGTCTGTTCCCGATCGCCGCGCACGATGAACGTGGAGACCGAGCCGAGCTGATTGTAGGACAGCATGTTGATGCCCGCGCTCTCGAATTTCTGACGGTCATATGCGCTGCCAAAGGCGATCTGTACCTTGAACAGTGCGGTTTTCAGGTTCTGAATGTCGCTCTCGAACACGATGCCGCCGCGGTGCAGGAGTGCAAGTTGGTCGCATGTGTCCTCCAACTCGCGCAGGGAATGGGAGGTGATGATGGTGGTGGTCTTGTTTTCCACCACATCGTTGTAGATCACCTGCTTGACAAGGTTTCGCATGACGGGGTCAAGACCGTCAAAGGTTTCGTCAAAGAAAAGGTACTTCGGCATGGTGGAAAGCGCCAGCACGGTCGCCGCCTGACGGCGCATGCCCTTGGAAAACGTGCCGATGTTGGCTGTGGGGTTGAGGCGGAAGGCGTCTGTGAGCTGACGGAAGCGATCCATGCTGAAGCCCGAATACAGGGCGCGGTAAAAGCGTGCCATGCGGTTCATGTTGGACTGCGGCAGGAAGAACAGCTCGTCGGGCACGTACATGACCCTGTCCTTGACGGCAGGATTTTCGTAAACCGGCTGACCGTCGATGGTGATGGTGCCGTTGTTGGGGCGGTATACCCCCGATATCAGGCGCAGAAATGTGGATTTTCCCGCGCCGTTGGAGCCGACCAGCCCGTAGATACAGCCATCCGGAATGCGGCAGGAGAGCTGATTCAGAGCAGGGTAGCGGTCGAACTTCATGGTGACTTGATCTGCAATGATCATAAGAATGCATTTCCTTTCTGTCGTGATACGCCGATGTGTCGGCGATTGCGTGGAAATCGATACGGAAAAGGTTGTGTGTGCTTTACGTCTTGTTCTCGGAGGACGGAGGACTGTCGGGATAGACCCGATCCAGCAGAGCGGTGACGTCCTCGCGGCTCACGCCTGCCGAAGCCAGTGTACGGAGCGTTTTTTCAAGCTCTGTCAGCTCGGCTTCATGGCTCTTTCGGAGCACGCGGTCGGCGTCCTCGGATACATAGTAGCCGTAGCCCTGTGCCACGCACAACAGTCCGCGCCGCACCAGCTCGGCATACGCCTTTTGTATCGTATTGGGATTGATGGACAGATATGCGGACAATTCCCGCAGGGATGGGATCTGGTCGCCCGGACGGTACACGCCCGAGCATATTTCCCGTTCCATGGCAAGAATGATCTGCTCATACACGGGAACACGGTCAAAACGGTTGACGGAAAACATAAGGTCTCCTTTCTGTACCAACTGTACTATGTGAAATAGTACAGTTGCATTATAGCACGGTATTTTGGTTTTGTCAACCCCCTTATTTTCTGTTTTTTGATATTTGTTCGGTTAGGTACGCGGTTTTTGCGCTTTTTGCAGGTGGGTGAGGGTGGCGAAGCCCCACGTCCCTGCCGTCAGCCCGCGGGCTGACGGCAGGACGCGGGGCG
>USTB01000225.1 GCA_900557635.1 uncultured Eubacteriales bacterium | reverse complement strand
CTACGAATTCGAGGAAAAGCCGAAGCAACCCAAGTCCACCAAGGCTTCCATGGGCGTGTACGTCTTTAAGTGGAGCGTCCTGCGGGAGTACCTCATCGCCGACGAGAACGACCCCAAGTCCGATAAGGACTTCGGCAAAAACGTGATTCCCGCGCTCCTGCGCGACGGAAAGCGTCTGTTTGCTTTCAGCTTTACCGGATACTGGAAGGACGTGGGAACCATTCAGTCCCTGTGGGAAGCCAACATGGATCTTCTCGATCCGAACTGCACGCTTAAGCTGAAAGACGACCGCTTCCGCATCTACGCGCGAAACTACGCAAAGCCGTCCACCTATATCTGCCGCACCGCACAGGTGGAGAATTCCTACATTGCGGAGGGCTGTGAGGTCTACGGGCGTGTGGTGAACTCCGTGATCTCCACCGGTTGCTACATCGGCAGGGACGCGGTGGTGGAGAACTCCGTGATCATGCCCGATGCGATCATCGGGGAAGAGACCGAGTTGTGCGACAATGTGAAATTCGGGGACGATCCGAAATATTACGAGAACGAGCAGTGGGCGCTTGCCGTACTGGGCAAGGGAAAAACCGTGGAGCGCAATTCCGTGGTGCCCCCCGCAAGCGTTCTGTAAGGAGGTATGAGACTATGCTGGGTATCATTTTTTCCAACATCTACGACAGCTCCCTCGGTGAGCTGACCTCTCACCGCACTGTTGCTTCCGTGCCGTTCGGCGGAAGATACCGTCAGATCGACTTCGTCCTGTCCGATATGGTCAATTCGGGCATCAACACCATCGGTGTGATTACAAAATACAACTACCGTTCCCTTATGGATCACCTCGGAAGCTGTCAGGAATGGGATCTGAACCGCAAAAACGGCGGTTTGTTCTTCCTGCCTCCCTTCATTTCGGGCAACACGGGCATCTATCGCGGCAAGTTGGAGGCGCTGAATGTCGCCATGCCGTTCTTGGAGGCTTGCCTTGAGGATTATGTGGTGATGTCCGATTGCACGACCCTGTGCAATATCGACTATCGAAAGGTTCTGGATTTCCACAAGAAGGGAAAATTCGATATTACCGTGGTCGCCAACCGCGATCACAGCAACAATTTTGAGGGCGACATGATCATGCGCGCAGAGCCGGACGGCAACGTGACCGAGATCGCACTGCACTATCACACCGATCAGTCCACCTATCTCGGACTGGGCATGTTCATTATGCGCCGTCTCGACCTCATTGAGGTGGTGCGCGAGTGCGCCGCCCGCGGCTTGTATTATCTGGAGAGCGACTATATTCAGCGTTACTTCAACGAAAAGCGTATCCGCGTGGGTCTGTACCGCTTCGACGGCGTCACCCTGCGCAACCACAGCATTCCGTCCTATTTCCGCAACAATATGCGTCTGCGGGAATCCGAGGTGCGCAACGGACTGTTCCTTCCCGAAGCGCCCATTTACACCAAGGTGCGCGACGAGATCCCCACGTTTTACGGTCACAACGCCGCTGCGCTTGACTGCATCGTGGCGGACGGCTGTCACATCCACGGCACAGTGGAGGATTCCGTGCTCTTCCGCGACGTGACCATCGCGCGCAACGCGCATGTGAAAAACAGCATCATTATGCAGAGCTGTACCGTGGGCGAAGGGGCACGGCTGGAAAATGTCATCCTCGATAAGAACGTCGAGGTTTCCCCCGGCACGGTATTGATCGGCTCTGGCGAGAATCCCGTGATCATCGGCAAAGGAGAGACCGCATGAAAATTCTCTTTGCCGCCAGCGAGGCGGCTCCCTATATCAAATCGGGAGGTCTGGGCGACGTCGCTCAGGCGCTTCCGGAGGCATTGTCACGCGAGAAGGACTGCGAGGTGACGGTATTTCTGCCGTATTACGAGGCGATCAAGAACAACCCCGCTTTCAATATCGAATACGTGACCGACTTTACGGTGCCGCTTTCGTGGCGACGGGTGTACTGCGGCTTGTTCCGCGCCGCCTCCCGCCGTAAAAAGCTGACGGTCTATTTCATCGA
>USTB01000224.1 GCA_900557635.1 uncultured Eubacteriales bacterium | reverse complement strand
TCCTGTTTTGCGGCAGTTTATGGTTTTCCTCCCTTTTCATCTGGGATGTTCGAATTTCGGGCAATACTACGGTGGAGGACGGATATCTCAGGGAAAGCCTTGCGGCATACGGCTGTAAAACGGGCGCGTTTTACCCGTCGCTGGATTTTTACGAGCTGTCCACCCGCTACTTGCAGGAGCATGACGAGCTTTGCTGGCTCTCGGTGAACCGAAAAGGGAACATCGCCTACGTGGAGGTGTTGGAGAGCGAACCGAAGCCCGAGCATGAGACTTCCGACGCGCCGGCAAACATCATTGCGTCCGCCTCGGGCGTGGTGACCGCCGTCTATGTGTACGGCGGCGATGCGGTGGTGAAAACAGGGGATTCGGTTTCCGCAGGTCAGGTGCTCATATCGGGCTTTACCATGGATCGCTTTGAGGACATCCGTCTGGTTCGCGCCTCGGGCGAGGTCCTGGCGCAGATCCGCAAGACCTTTACGGTGACGGTGCCCTACAACGACGTGCGCCGAAGCTACGACGGCGAACAGACCGTGTACCGCACGGCGTCCCTGTTTGGCATGACCCTGCCGCTCTATTTCGGGGAGCAGAAGGAAAAGCCCGACTGCGACCGTCTGAGCGCCACCGAGCCTCTGTATCTCACGGATTGGGTGCGCACGCCGGTTCTCCTGACCACCGATACCTATGCTCATTATGTGACCCTGTCCTTTACCCGTACCCGCGACCAGTGCCGCGCCGAAGCACTGCGGCGGATGGAAGAGGTCATGCGGGAGGGCTTGGAGCACTGCGAAACGGTTTCGGTGGACAAAACCGAATCGGACGGAACGGACGAGGGGGGCGAACCCGTTTTCATCCTGCGGTATGAGGTCACATGCATTGCCGATATTGCGCAGGTGCGCGAGATCGCCGTGCCGCAGTCTTAGATATCCGCGAACACGCACGGATGTGCGAATTGTGTTTGAAATAAAGGAAAAACGTATGTTTCAGAAGTGTGTTTATACCGACACCGTGGAGCAGACAGAGAATGTCATGGGACATCTTGATTCCCATGCCTCCCTGCTTGAGGGCGCGTTCTCCGTCCTGATCTCGGTGCGCGAGAGCGGAGCGGCGGGAACGCGATCACCGTGTCAGGCGACGAGGCGAACGTCCTGTCCGCATGCATGGCGCTGGATTATCTGTGCCGTCTGGCAAAGCTCTCGGGCGACCTGACCGAGCAGAACGTCCGCTATGCCGTGAGCATGGTGCGGGACGGCAAGACCGCCGAATTGACGCAGTTCGACTGGGACTGCGTCTGCACCACAAAAACGGGGAAGCCTGTCAAGGCAAAGACTGTGGGGCAGAAGCAGTATGTGGATAAGATTCGACAGAATACCATCGTCCTCGGCGTAGGGCCTGCGGGAACGGGCAAGACCTTTCTTGCGGTCGCCATGGCGGTCGCGGCACTGCGTGCAAAGGAGGTCAGCCGTATCATCCTCACCCGTCCCGCAGTGGAGGCGGGCGAACGGCTGGGCTATCTCCCGGGCGACCTGCAAAGCAAGATCGACCCGTATCTCCGTCCCCTGTACGATGCCCTGTACGAAATGATGGGCAGTGAAGCATATACCCGCAGTGTGGAGCGCGGCATCATCGAGATCGCGCCGCTTGCCTATATGCGCGGACGCACCCTGGACGACTCCTTTATTATCCTTGACGAGGCGCAGAATACCACGCAGGAGCAGATGAAAATGTTTCTCACCCGTTTGGGCTTCCGCTCCAAAGCGGTGGTGACGGGCGACCTGTCCCAGACCGATTTGCCGTCGGGCAAAAAGAGCGGTCTTGCCGACGCGGTTCGCCTGCTCTCCGGCATCGACGGCATCGCCGTCCACACCTTTACGGGACGCGATGTGGTGCGTCACCATCTGGTGCAGAAGATCATCGAGGCATACGACCGTGCGGAGAGGGACGGCGAAGCGTCCGCGCCTGTATCCGACACGAACGGCACAGCGAAATGAAAGGAAACGTTCGTCATTATGAAATTTGAAACGGC
>USTB01000223.1 GCA_900557635.1 uncultured Eubacteriales bacterium | reverse complement strand
TTCCCGTCACGCACCGTCCCTGCTTTTGACCCAGGCGAAAAAGGGCGCTCGTTCCGGCTTGCGTCAGCTTCGGGATCTGTATCTGACCGAGGACGGCGTCGAAACGCCCGAATACCGCTATATTTTGGATAACGGAGATTTTATGCCATGGAACTGAATGACGGTTCGACCGAGAAAAACCGCGTGGAGGGCGGGACGCTGTATCTGGTCTCCACGCCCATCGGCAACCTTGCCGATATCAGTGAACGCGCCGTGAAGGTGTTGCGCGAGGCGGACTTCATTGCCGCCGAGGATACCCGCGTCACTGCGAAGCTGCTGTCCCATCTCAGCTTGAATAAGCCGCAGATCAGCTATCATGAGCACAATAAGCGCGCATGCGGCGAGACCCTGATCTCCCGTCTGCAAAACGGCGAATCGTGCGCATTGGTGACCGATGCGGGCACGCCGGGCATTTCCGATCCTGGCGCCGATATGGTGCGCCTGTGCGTGGAGGCGCAGATCCCCGTTACCGCTGTTCCGGGGTGCTGTGCGCTCATCGATGCACTGGTGCTTTCGGGCATGGATACGCGGAGGTTTGTGTTCGAGGGCTTTTTGGAGTCTCGCGGTAGTGCAAGAAGGGAATATCTGGAATCCCTGCGCCATCAGACGCGCACCATTATTTTTTACGAATCGCCGCACGATCTCACTTCTACTCTTGCCGACCTGCGCGAGGTATTCGGAAACCGTCATATCACGCTCTGCCGTGAGCTGACCAAGCGCAACGAGGAGATCTTCCGCACCGATCTGGACGGTGCCGTTTCCTACTATGCCGCTCACGAGCCGCGCGGCGAATACGTTCTGATATTGGACGGCGCTCCCGCCGCGGAGCGTTTTTGGGACGGCATGAGCGTGCGGGAGCATGTCGATTTTTACCTGTCGAGCGGACTTTCCAAAATGGATGCCGCAAAGGCGGCGGCGCGGGATCGCGGCGTTTCCAAGAGCGTTATCTACAAGGAACTGCTGTAAGGGGATTGCCGTCGGCACACGTTTTTTTCGCTGTTATGCTTCCTCGGCTTCGCGATCCAGACAGGCGTCAAGTGCCGCGCGGATCTGCCCTGCGTGCTCCGCGCTCGGCGGGCACAGAGGAAGCCGCAATTCTCCCGAGCACAGGTTCATCATGGACAGCGCGGTCTTTACGGGGATGGGATTCACCTCGCAGAACATGGCGTCGATGACGGGCTGGAGCGCTTCCGCCGTTTCCCGACAGCGGCGCAGCCGTTTGCGACGGAAATCGACACACAGGCTGTGCATCCTGTGCGGCAGGATGTTGGAGAGCACCGATATGACACCCTTTCCGCCCATGGAGAGGATGGGGAGCACGGAGGAATCGTTTCCCGCGTAGATGTCGAGTAGCTCGCCGCATTCGGCAAACAGACGTGCTGTGTCGTTCCAGCACTCGCCCGCCTCCTTCACGGCGGCGATGTTTGGGTGCTGTGCCAGACGGCGGTATACCGACAGCGGAATGGCAACCGATGTACGGGACGGTACGTTATACAGGATAATGGGTCGGGTCACACTGTCCGCAATTTGCAGAAAACTCCGTTCCAAGCCCTCGGGCGTGGCGCGGTTATAGTACGGCGTGACCGACAGCAGGGCGTCCGCGCCCGCCTCACAGGCAAAGCGCGACATTTCCACGGCGTGGGACGTGTTGTTCGAGCCTGTTCCCGCAATGACTGGGATTCTGCCGTTCACGCGCTCCACGGTATATCGGATGATACTGCGGTGCTCCTCGTCCGAGAGGGTAGGCGCTTCGCCCGTCGTGCCGCATACGACGAGTGCGTCGGTTTTGTTTTCGATCTGATAATCTATCATGGTTCCGAGTGCCGCATAATCCACCTCGCCGCGACAGAACGGCGTGACAAGGGCACAGGCGGCACCTGTGAAGATCGGTTCGCTTTTCATTTGTTACCTCACTTTTTTTGCCGGGTAATTCCGGTTTTTATCAATACCGCGACCCGTCGGCGGCGCGCATCGGACGCTTGCAGGACAGCAA
>USTB01000222.1 GCA_900557635.1 uncultured Eubacteriales bacterium | reverse complement strand
ACTGCGTGAAAAACGCCGCGCACCCGAGATTGCAAATATCGCTTCCCGTTTCTACCGTGACCATGGAATATACCTACCATTGCAAGGAAGATAAAATGGCGGAAAAGATTGCCGCGCTGTGCAAAAAGGCGCGCACGTTCTGCGACGACGTGGAATTCTCCGCAGGGGACGCCACACGGGCAGACCGCGCGTTTCTCATCCGTGCTGTCCGCACCGCCGCCGAATCGGGCGCGACCGTCATTACGGTATGTGACGATGCGGGCATCTGCCTGCCCGAGGAGTTGGCTTCCCTGGTGCAGGAGGTCAAGGAGGCGTGCGCGCTCCCGCTGTACATCCGCATCACGGACGAAGTGGGCATGGGCAACGCTGCCGCATTTTACGCACTGCGCGCGGGTGCCGACGGGGTCAAGACTGCAATTTCGGGTGAGCACGCCCTGAATACCGCGAATTTTACGGCGGCAGTCGCGGCACGTGGGGAGTCCTACGGCTTTACCACCGCACTGAAAACCACCGAATTGCAAAGTGATATCCACGCGCTTCTCAAAAAGCTCCACCGTCCCGCACAGGAGGAAAATGCGGAGAGCAGAACCGACATTTTTCTGGATGCGGGCAGTACCATGGATCAGGTCGACGGGGCGGCACGTTCGCTCGGTTATTCCCTCTCGGCGGAGGACAACGGAAAGGTGTACCGTGCGCTGATGACCGTGTGCGAGCGCAAGCGCGCCGTGGGCGCAAAGGAGCTGGAAGCGATCATCGCTTCCAACGCCATGCAGGCGCCGTCCGTATATCACCTGAGCAGTTACAGTACCACAAGCAGTAACATTTCGCCCTCCATGGCTAATGTCATTTTACAAAAGGACGATGAGATGCTGACGGGCGTTGCCACGGGCGACGGTCCGATCGATGCGGCGTTCCGTGCCATCGAGACCTGCGTGGGCTTCCATTATGAACTGGACGCCTTTCAGATTGAGGCTGTGACCGAGGGCAAGGAGGCGCTCGGCTCGGCTGTCGTGCGTCTGCGCAACGGCTGGAAGCTCTATTCCGGCAACGGACTGTCCACCGACATCGTGGGTGCCAGCATCCGTGCCTATATCAACGCATTGAATAAGATCGTTTCCGAGGAGGAACAGATATGAAGCTCTCGTTTTCCACAAAGGATGTGAACCGCCCGACCTTTTCGGCACTGTGTCAGCTTGCCTTCGACTACGGGTACGCAGGCTTTGAGATCTACGATGCCGAAGCCGAACGGAAGGAGCACGGCGACAGCATTCTCCGCTCGGGTCAGGTGTCGGACGCAAAGCGCAAGCTGAACAATCGGCGTCTTTCGGTGTCGGCGCTGACCTATCCCCATCCGCTCGAAAGCGACGAGGCGCAGGCGGCGGAGATCGTCCGCTATGTTGATATGGCGGCGGATGCGGGCATTTCTTCGGTCATTTTCCGCGTTGACCGTGAGCCTTCATTTGAAGAATTGGACAAAAAGCTCCGTGATGCCGTCCGCCGCGCCGAAAAAACCGACGTAGAACTGCTCTTTGACACTGTGGGGTATCTGGCGGACACGCAAAACGTCCTCACCCTGCTCAATCATTTCGCAAGCATCGCCATGGGCGCATGCTGGAACGTGCGCGAGACCTACTTTTCTGCAAAGGAGGACGCCGAGGACACCATTCGCAATCTCGGCGCCTATATCCGCTTCGTGCGGCTCGGCGACCGCCGAAACGGGCAGGACGTGCTCATCGGCGAGGGCGATCTGCCGGTGCGGGAATTCACGGACGCTCTGCGCTCCCTGAATTACGATGCCTTTGTCTCGGTGGAGTGGAACCGCGAGATCACCGATGCCGACATCGTACTCACCCATTTTGCGGGCTTCCTCACGGGTCTGGGCACCGCGCGAGAGACCGAAAACGCACAGTACCGCAACCGCAGCGGAAGCGGCGTATTTCCATGGAAAAAATATGACATTCTGGAAATGACCTTCTCTCAGGTGCTGGATACCATGGCGGACACCTATCCCGATCAGCTTGCCTTCCGCTACACCACGCTTGACTACACCCGCACCTACGCGC
>USTB01000221.1 GCA_900557635.1 uncultured Eubacteriales bacterium | reverse complement strand
CGCTGTCCGCGCTCTCGCTCATGCCGACCGCCGCGCGGTGGCGCGTGCCGAGATCCTGAATGATCTCCTGATTCTGCGAAAGGGGCAAAAAGCATCCTGCGGCATAGATGCGTTCGTTGCGGATGACAACGGCACCGTCGTGCAGGGGCGCTTTGTTGAAGAAAATGTTGCGCAGAAGAAAGGCGGACATGTTAGCGTCCAAGATCGTGCCGCTGTGGATAATGTCGCCCAGACGCGTGGTGCGCTCGATCACGATGAGCGCGCCGGTCTTTTCCTTTGCCATCTCGACCACCGCTTCGCAGATGGAATTGATGGCGTTGGTTCTTCCCGCTTCGTCCGAGGTCTCGGAAATGGCGCGGATACCGCGCAGAGACGAGCCGCCCACCTGCTCCAGAACCGACCGCAGCTCAGGCTGAAAGATGATCGCCAGTGCGATCAGTCCGATCTGGAACACGTGCGCCAGAATGAATTCCAGAGCGACCAGATCCAGAAGATAGCTCACGAGCCACAGGGCAAGCATGAGGCAAAGCCCCAAAACCAGCTTTGCGGCGCGTCTGTCCCGCAGAAATCTCATGACATAGTAAAGGATCACCGCCACGGCGATGATATCGACAATGTCAAAAAAAGATGCTCCCTGCAGTTGTGTTACAAGAAAAGTAGTGGCACGTGTCCAGTACGTTGCAATGACGCTCATACCGAATTCACCACCTCCGCACACCGAAATAAGCCGATCTACACAAAAAAATCGGCAAAAAAAACGAGAACCGACGGGCAGGGCATCCGCAAAAATGCACCGACCCCGCATATTATAAGATACATTCTACCACATTTCTTCCCTGATTTCAATTCCCGCGCCGTATTTTTAACTAAAATTTATTATTTCTGTTTTTTGTGGGAAACACCTTTTCTTTTTGCCGAAAATGTGGTATAATGTTTATGTATGATTTATTATTCGCGGGAGGTTGTAGCGTGATGGGCAAGTGTCTGCGTACCGCGTTGAAGCTGTTACATATTGTGTCCCCCACCCATGGGGCGATTTATCGGAATTATAATGCCGCAATTATCGTTGCCGCAGGAAACGGAACGCGCATGGCTTGTTCACAAACCAAGCAGACCATGATGCTGGATGCCGTGCCCGTGGTAGTTCGCGCCATGATGCCCTTTCAGCAGAGTCGCGCAATCCGAGAGATCGTGGTGGTTGCACGGCAGGACGAGATCGGCTTGTACGATCAATGGAAGAGCATCTACGGTCTGACCAAGCTCACAAAGGTCGTGGCGGGCGGTGCGACCCGTCAGGAATCCTGCTATCTCGGCTTTACGGCACTGGAGGATCGCGCGGACTATGTCGCCATTCACGACGGCGCGCGCTGTCTTGTCACCGTGCCCATGATCGAGGATACCCTGCGGTGCGCCTATCAGTATGACTGTGCCGCCGCCGCATGCCATGTCAGCGACACCGTGAAGCTGTGCGACGCAAACGGAACGGTGGAATCCACGCCGGACCGTTCCCGTGTGTGGCGGGCGCAGACCCCGCAGATCTTCCGTGCCGATATTTACCGCGCCGTTTCCGCAATGGCGCGTGAGGAAAACATTCCCGTCACCGACGACTGCATGCTCGCCGAGCATTATCACTTCCCTGTTCACATGGTGGACTGCGGAAGCACTAACATCAAAATCACGACATCAGACGATCTCTACTACGCCCGCGCCATTCTGCAAATGCGCGCCGACCGAAAATAGGAGCAGGAGGCAGAAAAAGCATGATTCCGTTTCGCGTGGGTCAGGGCTATGACGTGCACCGTCTCAAGCCCGACAGACCCCTGATACTGGGAGGCGTCCGTATCCCGTATAATTTGGGATTGGACGGTCACTCCGATGCCGATGTTTTGGTGCATGCCGTGATGGACGCCCTGCTCGGCGCGGCGGCGCTCGGCGATATCGGAAAGCATTTTCCGGATACCGATCCCGCCTATCGCGGCGCGGACAGCCTCCGTTTGCTCTCTCACTGCGTTTCTTTGCTGAAAAAAGAAGGTTACGCCATCGTCAATATTGACTGTACGGTGGT
>USTB01000220.1 GCA_900557635.1 uncultured Eubacteriales bacterium | reverse complement strand
CAGGCTTGGGCAACGGAGGTCTGGGCAGACTGGCTTCCTGCTATATGGATGCCATGACGGGTCTCGGAATGCCCGCAACGGGCTTTTCCATCCGCTATGAATTCGGTATTTTTCGCCAAAAGATCGTGGACGGCTGGCAGATGGAATTCCCCGATAACTGGCTCGAGCAGGGCGACGTGTGGCTCATTCCGCGCAAGACCGAATCCTTTGAGGTACGCTTCGGCGGTGATGTGAACGAATGGTACGACGAAAACGGAAATTTCCATTTCGAGCACGTCAACTATAACGCGACCGAGGCAATCCCGTATGATATGTATATCTCGGGCTATAACACAAAGGCGGTCAATAAGCTGGTGCTGTGGAGCGCCAAATCGCCGTCCTATCTTGACATGAAGGCATTTTCGCGCGGCGACTATGCCAAGGCGCTGGAGCAGAATACCAACGCCGAGGTCATTTCCAAGGTGCTCTATCCGGCAGACGACCACATCGAGGGCAAGCGCCTGCGTCTGCGTCAGCAGTACCTTCTGGTGTCCGCGTCCCTTCAGGCGATCCTCCAAAGTCATAAGAAGCACTATAACACGCTGGATAACCTTTCCGACAAGGTTGCCATCCACATCAACGACACCCATCCCGCGCTGTGCGTCCCCGAGCTGATGCGTCTGCTCATTGACGAAAACGGCTACGGATGGGACGATGCGTGGGACATCACCTGCCGCACCCTCACCTACACCAACCACACCGTGATGAGCGAGGCATTGGAGCGCTGGAACGTGGTGCTCTTCCGTGAACAGCTCCCCCGTATTTATGCGATCACCGCCGAGATCAACCGCCGTCTGGTCAACTATCTCAACACGGTATATCCGGGCGATCTGCCCAAGATCGAGTATATGTCGGTCATCGCGCACAACGAGGTACGCATGGCAAACCTGTGCCTTGCCGCATGCCATAAGGTCAACGGCGTTTCCAAACTGCACAGTCAGATTTTGCGCAACTCTATTTTCCGCGATTACTGCAATCTCGATCCGGATCGCTTCATCAATGTTACGAACGGTATTGCATACCGCCGCTGGCTCTGCCAGTCCAATCCCCGCCTTTCCTCGTATCTCGACAGCCTCATCGGCTCGGACTTCCGCGACGACAGCCGCGCGCTGGAAAAGCTGATGAAATATCAGGGCGACCGCGGGGTCATCGAACAGTTGGCACAGATCAAGCTGAAAAACAAAGAGGATCTTGCCGCCTATATCGTGCGCGCAAACGGTATCAAGGTCGATCCGAATTCCATTTTCGACGTGCAGATCAAGCGTCTGCATGAGTATAAGCGCCAGTTGCTCAACGCTCTGCACATTCTTGCGCTCTACAACCGCATCAAGGACGACCCGAACTGCGACATTCAGCCGCGTACCTTCATCTTTGCCGCAAAGGCGTCCTCCGGCTACTTCATGGCAAAGCAGATCATTCGTCTCATTTGCTCCATTTCCAACCTTGTGAACAATGATCCCGATGTCCGTTCGCGCCTGAAGGTAGTCTTTTTGGAGGATTACAAGGTATCGCTTGCGGAAAAGATCATTCCCGCCGCCGATATTTCCGAGCAGATCTCGATCGCAGGTAAGGAAGCGTCCGGTACGGGCAACATGAAGCTCATGATCAACGGCGCCGTGACCATCGGCACGCTGGACGGTGCAAACGTCGAGATCTGTGAGCAGGTAGGCGAGGAAAACATGTTTCTGTTCGGTCTGCATGCGGACGAGGTGGAGAAGCTGTGGCGTGACGGCTACCATCCGCAGGCATATGTGGATCGGAATCCCGAATTACAGCGCGTCCTGAAAATGCTGACCGACGATTCGCTCGGCTCGGGCTTCGAGGACATCCGCGCTTCGCTTCTGACGGGCAATTACGGCACAGCCGACGCCTATATGACCTTAGCGGACTTTGAGGATTATGCGCGTGCACAGGAGCTTGTGAACCGCACGTATCCCGACCGTATGAAGTTCGGCAACATGTCGCTTGTCAACATTGCCCGTGCGGGCATCTTCTCGGCAGACCGCGCCGTGCGCGAGCTGATGGGTTCCGAGGTCGGCTATCGCCGC
>USTB01000219.1 GCA_900557635.1 uncultured Eubacteriales bacterium | reverse complement strand
TACGCAAAACCGCGCGCGGGAGAGTGCAATGAGACACTCTCCCGCGCGCGGTTGTTATATGTCGTCCGCCGCAACTCAGTCAAGACTCAACTGACCGCTGACATGGGTGGCGCGCTGATGGAGATAGTCCACAAGCCCCTTGACGGTCGCATAGTCGGAAACGGTAGGCTCGGTCTTGATCTCATATTCTGTCGGTGCTTCCTTGCCGGTATCGGGCGCGCCCTCGCCCTCGGCGGGAACCAGTACGTTGCCGGGATCGCCCAACAGCTCGGAAAGCTCCACGCCCGAGAACACCACCTGCGCCTGATATACCTCATAGGTGTAATACGGTATGCCGTTTTCCTTCACGACGCCGCCGATCGCACCGTCCAAAGCGGTAACGATATCCTGCCCGTCGCCGAAGAAACGGTACAGCTTTTCCAGATTATTCTGGTATTCGGTGCAGAAATCATCGTCGTCCATCAGCGCCGTAAACAGCGCACAGCCGTCCTTGCCGCTCAAAAAGTTCGGCTCGTAAATGCTCGCGGTCACGCTTCTGCCGCCGTCCGCCTGATATGCGCCCATGGAAAGACCCGTGAACAGCTCGGTGTAGGTCTGCTTTCCGCCGTCCGCGCCGATCAGCGCGTAGCCGTGCGGCGTCAGATCGAAATAGGACATGAAGTTGCC
Source organism: uncultured Eubacteriales bacterium (assembly GCA_900557635.1). The sequence continues at coordinate 1,462 of USTB01000219.1, read as the reverse complement.
CGCGTACACGTCGATGGCGAAGCAACGCGCCAGAGCCGCCATGTCGATGCTCTCGCCCAAAACCTCGAAAAGCGCGATCTCCTGTCCGTCGGCGGCAGACTCTGCTAAGTGTGCGTACAGCTCGTCCAGAGACAGATCGTCGATGATCTTTGCATCACTGCCCGCCGTTCTGCGCATGTAGGAATCGGAAACGGCTTCGGTCATCAGGTACAGTCCCGCCGGCTCTCCGTTGACGGTCAGCACGGCGTATGCCATGTAGGGCGACTCGCCGCCCAGCTCGCGGAGCGCCAGACCGTAAAGGTATGCTCGCATGCAGGAGGGATCGCCGAAGAAATTCGACAGGGTGAATTCGTCCAGACCCTCAGCAGTCGTACCGTCGGCAAACGCGTCTATGTCCACGCGGTAGCTGAATTTGTCCGCGCCCGAGCGCTTGATGATCGCTGTGGACGGATCCTTTTGGTCAACGCCCACGCCCACGCCGTTCAATTCCGTGCCGTTCACCGTGACATCCGCCATGAGATAGGTGCCGTCGGTCACGTCGGACAGCTTGGTATCGTCCGAGATCTTAATGCTCACGGAGATCACCTCTCCATGCCCGAAAAGGGTTCCGTATGTGCCGTCCGCATCGCCCAGCTTCAGCGCAGTGCCGATCGGCTCGGGCGTGCTCTGCGACGGCGTGGTTTCGCCCGTGCCGTCGGTTCCGTTCGGCTGTACCTTCGGCGGATCGCTTTTGCACCCCGCAAGGGCAAGGAGCAATACGCCCGCTAACATCAGACATAAAATTCGTTTCATACTTTCCTCCGTTCCGCCGACAGCGGCGGTGTGTCTCTCGTTCATCTCTCCTCATTTTACTTGCTTTCCGCTTGAAATGCAATACAAATTTATGAATTTTACGTCTTTAGTCCGTTTCCGTCATTCCCCGCGTCATATTTCCCGCATTCTCCCCATATACATGCAACACAGAAAGGAACCGGAATCCCCCGTTTGCACTGAGCGGCACCCATGTCCCGTGCCGACCCGCACGGCGCGCCGCCGCTCCCACCGCAGGCATGCGCGATTCCGGAACGCGTAGAGGAGAAGATACTATGTTCGTTTATTCTATGAAGGCGTCCACACTTAAGTTCTTCGGCGTCATCCTTGCATCCGTTGTCGTCCTTGTGACGCTGATTCTTCTGATTCCCGCGTCCGACAACGCCTCCGTGGATGCCGCCTCCGCAAATTACAATAAGGTAAAGACCAATGAGGATCGGATCGCTCTGCTTTCCGGACTCGGCTGGCAGGTCAGCGAACAGCCCGTGGAGGAGGTTCAGGTGCAGATCCCCGCGGAATTCGACAGCGTTCTCGACCGCTACAACAGCCTCCAGATGGATCAGGGACTCGACCTCTCCAAATACAAGCGCAAGACCCTCACCCGCTACACCTATCAGGTCACCAATTATCCCGACTATGAGGGCAGGATCGG
>USTB01000218.1 GCA_900557635.1 uncultured Eubacteriales bacterium | reverse complement strand
GGAAAATCCAGCTCCAGCTCCAGCCGACGGTGCTCCCGATCTGCGCGGACGGCGCGGGTCTGCGATTTCGACAGAAGAACCTGAAGTTTTTCCTCGGGTTGATAGTGATTCAGTAATTCCAAAACCGGCTTTGCCATGGCGGTTCCTTCCTTTTTGGTTTGCTTTTATATGTCGGGCGGCATTACGGCGTGAAACGGTTGATCTCGTCGATCAGCTCGTCCAAGATATGCTCCTCGGGGAGCTTGCGGACGATCTCTCCGTGACGGATGAGCACTGCCTCGCCCACGCCGCCCGCAATGCCGATGTCCGCTTCCCGTGCTTCCCCGGGACCGTTGACGGCGCATCCCATCAGCGCCACCTTCAGGTTGCCCATGTAGCGGATGTCGCCCCGCGCCATGCGGCGCTCAAATTCCTGTGCTAAGGCGATCAGGTCGATGCGGGTGCGCCCGCAGGTGGGGCAGGACACCACGGTGATATTGCGGGGAGATACGCCCAGTGCGTCCAGAAGCGCTCGCCCTGCCGCGACCTCCTCGAGAGGGTCAGCCGTCAGGGAGACGCGCACGGTATCGCCGATGCCGTCGCACAGCAGACTGCCGATGCCCGCAGACGATTTGATGATGCCGTGACGGGGCGTTCCCGCCTCGGTGACGCCCAAGTGCAGAGGGTAGGGGGTCATTTCCGCAAGCAGTCGGTTTGCTCCGATCATGACGCGCGGATCGGACGATTTCACCGATATCAGGATATCATAAAAATCGTTCTGCTCCAGCAGGCGCACATGCTCCATGGCGCTCTGTGCCAGCGCCTCGGCTGTGGGCGCGCCGTATTGTGCCAAAATATGCTTTTCCAGAGAGCCGCTGTTCACGCCGATGCGGATGGGGATGTTCCGCTGACGGCAAGCCGACACCACGGCGCGCACCCGTTCCGCGTCCCCGATGTTGCCCGGGTTGATGCGGATTTTATCTGCGCCCGCCTCGGCGCAGCCGACGGCAAGACGGTAGTCGAAGTGAATGTCCGCGACCAAGGGGAAATCGGGGATCTGTTCCCGAATCACACCAAAGGCGCGCACGGCATCGGCATCGGGCACCGCCATGCGCACGATGTCGCATCCGGCGCTTTGCAGGGCGCGTATCTGTGCCACGGTCGCCTCGATATCCGAGGTCTTTGTGTTGGTCATGGATTGCACCGAAACCGGCGCATTGCCGCCCACCGTGATCCTGCCGACCTGTACGGGCTTTGGTTTTCTGCGATATTCGTTATAGTTCATGCGATGTGATCCTCCGATTTATCGGAACAGGCTGACGATGTCCTTAAAGGTGATCAGCGCCATAAAGGCAAGCAGGACAACCATGCCCACGGCATGGACGTAGCCCTCGTGCTTGGGATCGACGGGCTTTCGCCGAACGATCTCAATCAATTGGAAGAACATTCTGCCGCCGTCCAGTGCGGGAATGGGCAGAAGGTTGAAAATGCCCAGATTCATGGAAATGAGCGCGCAAAGGTACAAAAGGGAAGTGGCAGAGACAGAAGCCGCCTGACCGATGACCCCGGTCACTCCAACGGGACCCGATACGGCTTCAATGCCGTAGCGTCCCGTGATGAGGTCGCCGAGGGACTGCCAGATCATTTTTACCGACGATCGGGACTGATACCATGTGTAGCGCAGGACGCCGCCCACCGTCTTTTCCACGCCGTACACCTGAAAGTCGCGGACACCGTAGGACACGCCCTTTTCTTCCTCGGTGGAGAAGGTGACCGTGATGGTTTGCTCCTGACCGTCCCGCAGTACGCGGAAGCGGAGCGGCTCGGTTCCCTGGCGGGTGATCTCATAGGTCAATTCGGTATCGGTGTGTACCCGCGTGTTTCCCACGTACCGGATCTCATCCCCCGGACGAAGTCCGCTCTGATAGGAAGCGGCTGACTCACCGTCGGGAAACCGCGCGACGATGGTGGTGCCCAGCAGAGAAGAGGAAAGCACCATGCAAAGGGACAGCACAACACCTGTGATAATGTTCATGCAGGCGCCGGCGCCCGTAATGATAAGGCGTTGCCATGCGGGCTTTTTGCAAAATGCGTTGGGATTATCGCTCTCGCTGTCCTCTCCGTCCATGCTGACGAACCCGCCGATGAGAAGAAGGCGGATCGAAT
>USTB01000217.1 GCA_900557635.1 uncultured Eubacteriales bacterium | reverse complement strand
GGCGAATCCGGCGCGAAAACGGCGGTGAGGATACCGTCACGGGGATTTGATATACTGCGCCGCCGTTTTCGTGTCGTCTGCGCGGCTTACCGCGCAGAACGACGCGGGGGCGGGAACAAACCGAGCAGAACATAAACGCCGTTCCGCAGTTGCCTTTACGGCGTCTGCAAAACGGCGCTTATGAGGAAAAATTGCGTTTTTCGCCGAGCGAAAGTCCGCACTGGATACCGAACACCCTTTGAAAATGGAACGGCGAGGAATACGCCTGTCCTGCCACGTCGTCGAAATCGATGTCCTCGGTGATGTGGGCTTCCACATAGTCGATCGCCCTTTGGATCCCCTGTATCCAATCCATGCCCTCACTCCTTGTCTGTGCCGCTATTCTATCAGAACGGAGCCGCCGTTTCCTGACTTCCCGTGCGCTCGGATGTCAGGCTTGAAGGCTCTGGAAGCGCGCCCGCATTTTGCACGTGCCGTCTTTAGCTCTCTTCCCGCCGCTCAGCAAGATAGATGCCCCACACGGCTAACAGCGACGGAATCGAATATGCATCGTGTCCGTCGGTGATCACCCTTTCGCATTTTCCGGCGTGATCGGGCGAAAAGGTGTCCCAAGCCGTGATCAGGTTGTCTTACTTGGAAATGCCGTGCGCTTCAAAAAAGCCGTCGAAGTCCGAAATGTCCCGACCGTAAACAGTCGTCACGTTGTACTTTGCAAACATGATCTCATCTTGGGTGTCATGTCCTCCGAAGCCGAAGGCGCATAAACCGTCGTTGATCGCGATCTCTCCGATTTCGGCAAGAATATCGGAGGCGACTTCCGCCGTGCACCCGTCAATATAATAAGTGTCCTTGTGCAAGCGCGTAGCCTCACCCGCCTGAGTTTGGGACTCTGCTTCTCTCCTTGCGGGAAGCTCCAAAATAAAGAAGATCGGTTCGCGGCGGGTGCGGATGAAATGCTCCATCACCGCAGCGATCTTATCGGCGGAAACATTTGCAACGATCCGATGTTCTGCCTCCGTGTACCCTTCCTCCAGCTTTTCCGGAAAAGGTACCGTGCACCCTTTTCTCATTTTCAACATGATATCCCTCCATAGTATCAAAATGCGGATTCGGACGCCGCGCCCCGCACGGCTGTTTCCATATGCGAAAAAGCAAAAACCCTCCGTCGGATGCCCGACAGAGGGTTTTTCCAAAAGATATCCGATTCTGCCAAAGTGTCGCGGCATCAAACGGTGACCGTGGTAACCTCGGTGTTGCGGTTCAGGAACTTCATGATCTGGAGAGCGCGATTGGTCGCTTTGAAGATCACGGAGCACTTTTCGCCTGCGGCGTTGGTGTAGACCGCACAGTAGTTGTCCGAATCGGAAAGCGTGGTCACTGCCTCGTAGCGATGTACAATGTCTTGCGCGTCTGCCGCCGTCTTGGCGTCGCCCGTATAGGGACGGATGAAATCGAAGGTGCTGATCTGGGTGGGAGCCATCCATTCCTTGCGCTCTTTTCTGCCGTAAACGTAGTTCACGGTCATGGTGCCGCCCTTGATGACATATTCGTATTCGATCTGGACATAGCGGATGGTTGCCGGATAAATGATCTTGGGCAGGAGGAAGCAATAGAACAGCGGGACGCCCACAACCAGTACCAGCGCACCCAGACCTGCCGCGGTCAAAGCGATCATGATTCCGAGCGGAATTACAATGTACGCCGCCCACATTCCGATAAACGCGAGCTTATATTTGCCTTCGCGCTTTTTTTCATACATAAATTCGGTGGCATTCGCCATTTCGTTACCGATACCCATTAGCTTTGTTGAATTCCCCCGCAGGTCGGAGGAAACGCTCCTTTCATAATATCCGAAATCAGCGCACAGGCATCGAACGACCGCCGCGCTGTTATTCACCTATTCATTGTAACACAGGTCGTGAAAAAAAGCAATGACAAATGTTTGAACATTTTCATCCCGCGAAAAATTTCATCCGTTCGGGAGAACAGACGGTCACATCTCGCGCCTGTCGGGTGCTTGGGTTATGTTTTTTCGGAGTTTGTGCAGACTTCGCGCCCCGCGTCGGGGCGCGCGCGGTTTAGCGCGCGTGAGGGCGTCGGCGGCAGGAGTGCGAAATCGATTGTGCAGACAAAATCCGCCGCCGATGCCCGTCTAG
>USTB01000216.1 GCA_900557635.1 uncultured Eubacteriales bacterium | reverse complement strand
ATCCCGCTGTCCATTTTCGGGCTTCCTCTGGCGGATACGGCGTTCGCCTTCTTCCGTCGTATTATTCACGGCAAGAACCCGTTCTCTGCGGATCGCGGACACATTCACCACCGCCTCATCGACATGGGCTTCAATCAAAAGCAGTCGGTGCGCATCCTGTATGCGGTCAGCGGCATTCTCGGCATTTCCGCCGTCCTGTTCACCACGGAGAATCTGTGGCGCGCGGGATTGATCATCGTCGTCGGCTTTGCCGTCCTCATCGCGGACTATCTTCTGGTGGCGAACCCGGGAACGCGGCATCAGGCGGGGCTTGGCTTGCCGGGCGATGCGCTGAATGAGGAATGCAAGGAATCGGACGAGGACAAACCGTCCGACACTGCTCAGCCCGAGCCGTTGCAGAACACCGACACGGAGCAAAAGAAACAGAATGATACAGATCGGAAGTAAATCAGCCGATTGCGCACGTCGGAAAGGACGGTTTTATGAAATATGCGGTTTTGATTCCGGCGATGCGATATGACGAGCGCCTTGCGGCGTCTGTCCGCGCGCTTGCCAAGAAGGGTGTTCCGGTCGCACTTGCTCTGCGTGAGGATGCATCGGAGCAGGAAAGGGAACAGTGGCGTAAAAACGGCGCGGCGTATGTGCATTCGCTGACGGCGAACCGACGCTCGGTAGAGCTGAACGGCGCGCTTTCCTCCCTTGCCTCCGACCTTTCGGATGTGCAGACCGTCGTGCTTGCGGGGCAGGGAACGGTCTTTGATACCGCGGATATCGAGGGGATCGCGCAGGAAGCCTGCCGCACCGGCGCGCCGACGGCGGGAATTCGGTTCGGCGGAGAGACACCCCGTCGGGGCGGCGTCACCGATAAGCTGTCCAGCCTGCTTTTCCGCATTGCCTGCGGCGTTTCACTGCCCGATGTGCGGAGCGGACTCATTGCCGTCCCCGCGTCGATGCTTCCCGCGCTTCTGCAGGCCCCTCTGCCGCAGAAAAATCTTGCGTCTGCCGTGTATCTGCATTTTGCGGAAGCCAAGATCGGGCTTGCCGTGTATGCCATGCAGTCGGCAGGAGAAGCGGTGACGGCGGAATCGCCTTTGTACCGCGCGGCGGGTCTGATCGGCTCGTTTTGGTTTCTCTATCTGCATTCCTCGGGGCTTAAATTCCTGACGTCGTCGGTGATCGCATTCCTTGTGGACTACACGCTGACCCTCGTACTGGCAAACGGCTTTCATTGGACTGCCGAGGTGGCGTTCGTGTGCGCGTGGGTCGTCAGCTCTATGTGCAACTTCACCCTGAATTATCTGTTTGCGTTCCGTTCGCATAAGAGCTTTTGGGTGGCGTTCGGGGAATACTACCTGTTGGCGGCGGGCGTGTTCGCCGTGAAGCGCATGGTGTTTCAGGAGCTTCTGTACCGCGTGTGCCGTGTCCCGTTGGCGTTGGCGTCCCCCATATCGGAGGTGCTGATGTATCCCGTTACGTATATGGTGCAAAAGACAGTGGTCTTTCGCAAACATAAGGAGAGATGATATATGACCAGACAAAGAGCGTTGATCCTGAATCTGATCAACGAAACGCGTGAGCATCCCACAGCGGAGCGCGTGTACGAAATGGCAAAGTCGCAGATGCCTACCATGGTGCTTGCGACTGTCTATAATAATCTGAACGCGCTGACTGAGCAGGGGCTGATCCGTCGGCTTCATACGTACGGCTCTCCGGATCGCTACGATAACGTTATGGTCTCGCATGACCATATGGTGTGCGACCGTTGCGGCGCTATCGCCGACGTGTTTGCGCCGAGCATCCTCTCCGAATTGCAGAAAAATACAGGAAAGGATATCACGTCCTACGAATTGATCCTGCACTACGTGTGCGACGACTGCCTCGCGAAAGACGAAGCGCAGAAGCACTGATTTTTCGCATATTAAAAACACCGAGAATTGTCTCAACGAGACATTTACTCGGTGTTTTTGCAAACACAGGCCACTCATGTTTGGCTCTTACAACCTATAGCACAATCCAGTTGACGATCCATCCAACAACACCCAAAGCCAGCATTCCCAGATCTCCGATTCGCATTCCCCAACATATTTCTGTTTCTTTTGATTCTCCAATATTTGCCACAGGCAACATAAGCCCCAATGCGTTAAATATGCCGAACATTGCATAACAG
>USTB01000215.1 GCA_900557635.1 uncultured Eubacteriales bacterium | reverse complement strand
GATCCGCGCCCTTTTCATTTGTACCCGCCACCAGCATGACCTGTGCGACGGGCTTGCCGTCCGCGTCGGTCACACAGCGGATGACGCTGTTGTCGTCGCCCGTTATGGCGTCGCGGTGAATGTCGAAAACGTATCGGATGGAGGGATACTCCCGGATGTACTTCTGAATGGTCTGCGCGGCGAGGCGGTACGAATCGTTGTAGGATTCCGCATCGTGCATCACGGTGCAGTGGATACTGGAAATGCCGTTCTCCCCGAACACCTTCTGCATGACCGCGCCTACCGCCACCACGTTGTTCTCGGGGTCGTTCGAGCGGAAGGACGCCTGCTCCTGCGTGTACCACAGACCCGTCTCGGGACGGTACGCCTCGGTGCCGTGGGTGTGCAGGATCAGTACGAGAGGCTGATCGGGATCGGACAGCCCGTCCGTCCCCGCCGAAACGGGAAGTGCCAGAAGCGATTGCGCGTCGGGACGGTAGGAGGTCTGATTGTTTATCAGAATCTCGCCGTCGGACGGCTTGCCGCTCAGATCGCGGGACAGAACGGGAAACGCGCCCTCGGGCGGCGTTTGGCTTTCCTGCAATTTGTCGTAATACTGAAAGGCTAAGGAAAGCTCGTCCGCGGCGCGCAGGTGGATAAGCACGGGCGCCGCGGCATCGGGGTCGGACGGGGTGTCCGACGCGTCCGTTTGCCCGGTTGCCGAAATAAGATTGTTCTGGATCGCCTGATTGAGCAGATCGTCCGACGAACGGGAACGATACCAGAACCAAAGACTTGCCAGTATGACCGCCGCCGAAAACAGGCAGAACAGGATCTGTCCTATCGGCTCGCGGTGACGGCGCGATTCAAATGTCTGCATGATCATTCACCTCTCCGTGATCAAAAAACGCGGAATGCGGTCGCCGTGTGCATGGCACGACCGCTGCTGCATATATAATATATGATACGATGCGCCGTTTCATGCTGCGGAAAACGCACGGTTCAGTGCCGATGCCAAAAGCTCGGCGATTTGCGACGTGGCGACATCGGCTTCCTTGAGGGATACAAAAAAGGACTTTCCGGTTTCCAGCACCTGTTCCAGCGCCGCGGGGATTTCGCACAGCCCCGCCTTTTCCAGTGCGCCGCAGATGAGGGTGGCGGAGCTGACCACGGTGGGGACGCCCATGGCGATGACCGGAACGCCGAGGGTGTCGCGGTTGAGCGGGCGGCGGTGGTTGCCGATGCCCGACCCGGGGGCAAGTCCCGTGTCCGAAAGCTGTACGGTGCGTGCCAGACGCGCCTCGTCCCGCGCCGCCAGCGCATCGAGCAGGATCACAAGATCGGGACGGACGTGCTGAACGGCGGCAAGGATGAGATCGGCGCTCTCGATGCCGGTCTGCCCGAGGACACCGGGGCAGAACGCCGAAAGCTCGACGCGCGGTGCTGGCTCTTCGGGAGGAAGAATGTGTCGGTTGACCTGCAGGGAGCGGACGGTCAGGGGACCGATGGCGTCGGTGGTCAGATCGCGGTTGCCCAGTCCGCATACCAATACGCGGCGGTAATTCGGCGCGCTCGCCTGCGCCAACTGTAAAAGCTGAAAGGTGAGCTGACGGCACAGCGCCGCCTTTTCCTCGTCGCCCAGTAGCCAGATATCCCCGAAGGAAAGGGTGATATATCTGCCGCATTCCCTGCCGAAGCGCTCGGCTCCCTCGGCGTTCAGGATGGTGAGGGACGAAAGCTCCGCGCCCTCGCACAGCGGACGGCATTCCCGGAGATAGCCGTCGCCCTCGTGCCGCTCCCGCTCTTTTTGGTCTGCCGTCGGCGCGCCGCTTTCCGCCGCTAAGTCGGTTCGGATGTATTTTGTGATGTCCATAGTCGCTGCCCTCCTGCTTTTCGGTGAGTATTGCCCCGCCTTTCGTCCTTTATTCGGTGCGGTTCGTACGGAGAAATTCACAAAAACGGAATTTGCAATTTGTGTGGAATCACTAAAATGCGGGAAAATGGTTTTTTCGGTGAAAAAAAGATTGATTTGGCGGAAAATTGGTGTTATAATGTAGAAACAGACTTATGCCCTGTTTGCGAAATCCCCGTTTCGGCAACACATAACTGTACAGATCAAGAATTCCGGGAGGAATCGGGTTTCATGAAAAAGAAAATACTTTGCGCCCTGTTGTGTCTTGTGACGCTTGCGGGGCTGATGAGC
>USTB01000214.1 GCA_900557635.1 uncultured Eubacteriales bacterium | reverse complement strand
CACCGTTGACTTCGCGTATCCCGCGTTCGAGCTTGACGCGGGGCACGGTCACATCTCTGCCGCATCCGTCGCACAGGATGCGGACATCCGAGCCGACACGGAGCACAGTGAAGGAAACGGAGCCGCAGGGGTGTTTTTTCTTCATGGTCAGGCGGTCGCCCTCGCACAGCTTAATGATCTTCATGCTACATCCTCCCCTTTCCCGAGCAGTCGGCAGTTTTACAGAGTATATACTACCACATTTCGGTGCGCTTGTAAACCTTTGACACGATATTTTCACAGAAATCCTCAAATAAATTCAAGGAAACCGAAGGAAATTCTTTGACATTTTCAAGGATATGTGCTATAATAAATTGTTATCAATTTGCAAAACGATCCGCAGGAAACGAAAAAACGGCATATTGCCGCGCCTCTTGGCGGAACAGCGAAAACGGAAAGGACGGTGCCGCCCGCACGGGACGGCGTTTTTGCCCATGATCATTCTCGGTATCGACCCGGGTGTCGCCATTATCGGGTACGGCGTTATTCGCTATGAGCGCGGCAGAGCGGTCACACTGGCGCACGGCGCCATCACCACACCCGCGCACACCGATCTTGCGACCCGTCTTTCCATGATTCATCGCGACCTCAACGATCTTGTCGCCATGTACCGTCCGGACGAGGCTGCGGTGGAGGAGCTGTTCTTCAACACCAACATCACCACGGGCATTGCGGTCGCCGAGGCGCGCGGGGTCATTCTGCTCACCCTGCATGAAAACGGCGTGGCGTGCTACGAATATACCCCTCTTCAGGTCAAGCAGGCGGTGGTGGGGTACGGACGTGCCGAAAAGAATCAGGTCATCATGATGGTACAGTCCATCCTGAACCTCAAGTGCCGCCCGAAGCTCGACGACACGGCGGACGCGCTTGCCATCGCCATCTGCCATGCGCACACCGAGGCAAGCCGTCTGCGCGACCATTACAATCAATAACGCATCGGCGCGGTCTGCTGCATCGGGAAGCAGACCGCCGCAACGGGAATAGGAGCAAATCATGTTTTATTACTTAAACGGAAAATTGGCGCTTGCCGAGCCGAATACCGCCGTGCTGGACTGCGGCGGCGTTGGCTACCGTCTCACCGTCAGCGGAAGCACCCTCGGTCATCTGGCGGGAAAACTCAACGCGGAAGTGCGGCTTTACACCTACCTTGCCGTGCGTGAGGACGGGATTGAACTGTTCGGCTTCTTCGAGCTTGCCGAAAGGCACGCGTTTGAAATGCTTCTCGGTGTGTCGGGTGTCGGTCCGAAGGCTGCGATCTCCGTTCTGACCCTGCTCTCCCCCGCTGCACTTTCGGTTGCCGTCGCCACCGAGGATAAAAAGGCCATCTCCAAGGCAAGCGGCATCGGTCCCAAAACGGCGGCGCGCATCATATTGGAGTTAAAGGACAAAATTGCAAAAGAACTGTCCGCCGATATGAGCGATACCGACGATACGGGAACGGGAGCGCTCCCCGCCGAGAGCGGCATTTTTTCGGACGCGCTCAACACCCTGCTCGTTTTGGGGTATTCGCGTCCAGAGGGCATTTCCGCACTGCGCGGACTGGACACCGAACAGCTCGGCTTGGAGGAAACGGTGCGCGCGGCTCTGCGACGGCTGTCTCAGGTCTGAGATGCGTCTGAATAAAACGACCCCCGCACGATCACATCTGAATTGACTATGCCGCCACAGCGGCACGGAGTATCATAACATGCTTGAAAACGATTTTGACTTGGAAAACCGAATCGTCTCCATGAAGGAGACGCCCGAGGATCGGGACACGGACACTTCCCTGCGCCCCAAGACCCTGACCGACTATGTGGGACAGGAAAAGGCGAAAATTTCCATCGAGGCGGCGCGGAAGCGCGGCGAATGCCTTGACCATATCCTGCTTTACGGCCCGCCCGGGCTTGGCAAGACTACCCTCTCCGCCATCATCGCAAACGAGATGGGCTGTAACATCCGCGTCACTTCAGGTCCCGCCATCGAAAAGGCGGGCGACTTAGCCGCGCTTCTGACCAACTTAGCGGACGGCGATATCCTTTTCATCGACGAAATTCACCGCCTCCAGCGCGCCGTGGAGGAAATTCTCTACCCCGCCATGGAGGACTACTCGCTCGACATTATCTTGGGAAAAGGTCCTGCCGCGCGCTCCATCCGCATCGACCTGCCGCGCTTCA
>USTB01000213.1 GCA_900557635.1 uncultured Eubacteriales bacterium | reverse complement strand
TGTGCGCGAGGACTGAGCGAGGGTCGCTTTTGACCGAAGGAGGACCCCTTCACACACGGCAGAGCGCTTCTGCCGCCGCCGAAACGGAGGAACGATATGCCCGCTGAGCTGACAAAAAAGGCAATTATGGCTTCCTTTCTGAAGCTCATCAACGAACGCACCATTGATAAGATCGCCGTGAAGGACATCGTGCTGGACTGCGGCATCAACCGAAACCCCTTCTACTATCACTATGAGGACATCTACGCCGTCGCGCGCGACATCTTCGAGCGGGAGGCGACGCACGTAGCAGAGCAGTACCGCCCGCAGGACAACTGGGAGGATGCCTTTGTCTGCGCCGCACAGTTTGCCCTGGACAACAAGCGCGCCATCTTCCATATTTACAATTCCTCGGCAAAGGATATGGTCGTGCAGTATCTCAACACCATGTCGCAGGATCTGATGACCCATTTCGTGTGGGAGCACACCCGCGACCTCACATTGGAGGAGCGGGACGTCAATCTGCTTGCCCTGTTTTACCGTCACGCCATCGTGGGCATTATCGAGGAATGGCTCATCCGCGGCATGAAGGACGATCCCAAAGCCGTGATCCACCGTCTTGCCATCATGCTGGACGGCAGTATCCGTCAAAGCCTGCAACGGGTCGCCGTAGGCACGCGCGAGCCGAGAGAAGCGGCACAGACATAACACAAAAAACGTATTCGGACAAAACCGCCCGAATGCCCATATTTCAGACAAAAGACCGTCGGTGTACAAAAACAGTACATCGGCGGTCTTTTGTCCGTTTTCAAAGTACGGATTCCGTGGTATACTATGCGTGTCAAAGGGAAAGGGGAGCGAACCGTGACCATGAATACCGTGTATGAAATGATGCTGTATTTCTTCTTTTACGGCTTTGTAGGCTGGGTATGCGAGGTGATCTACGCCGGACTGAAAACCGGACGCTTCGTCAACCGCGGATATCTGCTCGGTCCCATCTGCCCCATTTACGGCTTCGGTATGACGGCAGTCCTCTGGATGCTGGAGCCGCTGAGAGGGCATCCGATCTCGGTGTTCATTTTGGCGGCGCTCATTGCCTCGGCACTGGAGCTGGCGGTAGGCATCCTTTCGGAGAAGCTGTTGCATGTCCGTCTGTGGGACTACTCCGATTCGCCCCTGAACATCGGCGGTTATATCTGCCTCCCCTTCTCACTGCTGTGGGGTGTGGGCGGCATGGCGGTGTTCTACGGTGTACAGCCGCCTGTCGCGGGACTGGTTCGGCACATGCCTCACATCATCGGCATTCCGATCCTGTGTGTGCTGTCGGCGGTCATCATCGCCGACGCGGTCATCACGACCTTCCACGCACTGCACCTGGACGAACGGATGCGCTCCATCGAAGAGCTTTCCCGCGGGGTGGATACCCTATCCGATGCCATCTCGGGCGTATCGGATAAGCTGGGACAGGAGCTGTCGGACGGTGCCATCCATCTGAAGAACCGTGTGGAGGCGGCGGAAAAGAGCGAAGCCGTGCAGGCGCGCTACCGTGCGTTGGTGCAAAAGAAGAACGTGGTGCACGATCACCTGTTTTCGGCATTTGACCGTCTGAAAACCGGAAAGTACCGCAACGCATACGACCTGATGCGGCGCGCCAAGGAAGCGCGCAGAAATAACGCGAAGAAGAAATAATCAACCGTTAATCTACGGAAAGGGTGGAAAAAGAAAATGAAAATGGTCAAGCAGGCAAAATGGGCATACGTCCTGATTTCGGTTGCATGGATCGCACTCGGTATCGCAGTCATCATCAAGCCCGCGCTGTCCGCCGTGGTACTGAGTTATCTTTTGGGCAGTGTGATCGTAGTGTTCGGCATCGTCAAGCTGGTGGGCTACTTCTCACGGGATCTGTTCCGTCTGGCATTTCAGTTTGACTTTGCTCTGGGCATCTTTTCCCTGATGGCAGGCGTTCTGATTTTGGCACACCCCATGAACGTCATGCGCACGGTGCCCCTGATCATGGGTCTGTTCATCATCACGGACGGCGTGTTCAAAATGCAGACGGCAATCGACGCGCGCCGCTTCGGTCTGCGCGGCTGGTGGAGCATCCTTCTGCTCGCCGTCCTGTCCTGCATCGGCGGCGTGCTTCTGTTGATCGATCCCTTCGGCGGTTCTCTTGCACTGATGACCGTTCTGGGCGTTTCCATGGTCGTGGAGGGCGTGCAGAAT
>USTB01000212.1 GCA_900557635.1 uncultured Eubacteriales bacterium | reverse complement strand
CGGGGAGCAGTGCGCGGGCGCGCTTGATGGGACCGCCGGTGGAAAAATCGGCGCCGCGCGATTTCTGCGCGTTCATGATCTTGTCTGTCTCTTCAATTAAGGTAGGAATGAGACGGAGCGCCGTACTCATCATAAGCGAAAATTCGTGCACGGGGATATGGAGCACGGCGAGGGGAGAGAGGATGCGCTCCAGTCCGTCGGTGAGTGCGATGGGGGAGGTGGTGTAGGACAGAAGCAGGCATGTGCCGCACAGCAGGCAGATGATCCGCATGATGATCATGAGGGCATACAGGATGCTCTCGACGCTGATGCGAATGACCCAGAATTCCACCAGTACGGTGTCGCCCTTTGTCCAGAACAGGTTGATAAATGCAGTAAAAATAATGATGAACAGGACGGGCTTCATGCCGCGTACAATGACCTTGGGGGATATGCCGCTGACCGCGACCAGTCCTGCGGTGAATGCCGCAAGCACGATGAACGCGCCGATGGAGCGCGCGCAGAACACCGCACTGATATACAACAGGGTCGCCAACAGCTTTGTGCGGGGGTCGAGACGGTGCAGGATGGAATTTCCCGGGAAAAACTGTCCGATGGTAATATCACGCATCATTGCTTTGTCCCTCCCCGTCTGTTCCGATACAGCTCGCATATGGCATGCCGTGCGGCTTCCACGGTGTACAGATCCTGCGGCAGGGGCAAGCCCTTTTCGCGCAGGGAACGGCACAGGCGCGTGATCTGTGGCACGTCCAGACCGGTGGAGGCAAGCAGTTCGGTGTTGCGGAAGATCTCGGCGGTTGTCCCGTCGGCGGTAATCGCACCGTTCTGCATGACGACCAGACGGTCGGCATAGCGCGCCATATCCTCCATGGAATGGCTGACGATGATCACGGTGTTGCCTACGCGGCGCTGATAGGAGTGAATGCCGCCGAGGATTTCCTCGCGTCCCATGGGGTCAAGGCCCGCCGTCGGCTCGTCCAGCACCAGCACATCCGGCTCCATAGCAAGAACGCCTGCCAGCGCCACCCGGCGCTTCTGTCCGCCGGAAAGTTCAAACGGTGACTTTTCCATCTGATCATCCCGGATACCCACCAGTCTGGCGGCCTCCCGGACGGCGTGATCCAACTCGTCCCCGGTCTTGCCCTGATTGGCGGGGCCGAAAGCAATGTCCTTATAGACCGTCTCCTCAAAGAGCTGATACTCCGGATATTGGAACACCAGACCCACGCGGAAACGGATCTGACGGATCTGCTTGGGATCGTCCCAGATATTCTTGCCGTCGATGAGGATTTCGCCCGTTTTCGGCTTGAGCAGACCGTTGAGTAACTGCACAAGCGTGGACTTTCCCGAGCCGGTATGCCCCATAAGTCCCGTGATCGCGCCGCCCCGAATCGTCAGGTTGACGTTGTCGAGCGCGCGGTGGCAAAAGGGCGTACCCTCACTGTATACATACGAAATACGGTTCAGAGTTAATTCGGTCATAATTTCAGCTTTCTTGGTTTGCGTTGAAGAGATCGAGTATGGCGGCGGTGCATTCTTCGTCGGTCAGACCGCCTGTTTTGACGGGAAGCCCCGCCGTTTTCAGTTCGTAGAGAAGCTCTGCTCCCTGCGGAACGTCCAAGCCGACGCTTTGCAGGCGCTCCACCTGAGAAAATACTTCGCGGGGCGTGCCGTCCATATACACCTCGCCGTCCGATATGACGATCACACGGTCGGCGCGGATCGCCTCCTCCATGTTGTGGGTGATGTGAAGCACCGTGATGCCGTTCTCGCGGTTTAGCTTTTCCATGGTGCGCAGAACCTCTGCGCGTCCCATGGGATCGAGCATGGCGGTGGATTCGTCGAACACGATGCATTCGGGCATCATGGCGATCACGCCCGCAATGGCGATGCGCTGTTTTTGCCCGCCCGAGAGCTGATGCGGGGAGTGAAGGGCGTATTTTTCCATGCCCACAAGACGAAGCGCCTCGTCCACGCGGCGGCGGATCTCCTTTTGGGGAACGCCGAGGTTTTCAGGTCCGAAGGCGATGTCCTCCTCCACCACGGTCGCAATGAGCTGATTGTCGGGATTTTGAAAGACCATGCCCCCCTTGCGGCGCATCTCGAAAATTTCGTCCTCGGTGATATCCTGCCGCGTGATGTCCGCGCCGTCTACGGTGATGGTGCCGGAATCAGGTACCAGTATCATATTCAACAGCTTTGCAAGC
>USTB01000211.1 GCA_900557635.1 uncultured Eubacteriales bacterium | reverse complement strand
CGGCTGTCTGACGGCGGCTCTGAATATCAGAAATCGGAAGGACAAGTGAGCGTTTCCGCTCGGTCGGATCGGGAGCAGAATGCTGTGAGCAAGTACAACGCGCTTTGGGTGTACATACGGGAACGGTCGGAAACGAAGAGCCTTTTTCGCACGGGAGGTCGGTCGCCCTCGGTACGGTGCATCACACAAAAACAGAGCTACGGTCACTGCGCGTGAAGTTGCCGTGGCTCTGTTTTTTCTGGTTTATGCGTATTTGACGCTTCCGCCCTGCGTTATGCCTTGCAGGAATCGCAATGGTCACAATCCTCGCAGTTCGGGAAATCCTTGGGATCGTAGGGATGGTTCGTCTTTTTGTAGAAATCGAGCACGGCGACGCGGATCGCTTCCTCCGCCAGCACGGAGCAGTGCATCTTGTGGGGCGGCAGACCGTCCAGTGCTTCCGCAACCGCGCGGTTGGAAAGCTGAAGCGCCTCGCTGATGGGCTTTCCCTTGATCATCTCGGTCGCCATGGAGGACGACGCTATGGCGGAGCCGCATCCGAAGGTCTCGAATTTGACGTCGGTGATGACATCGTTCTCCACCCGCAGATAGATCTTCATGATATCGCCGCATTTTGCATTGCCGACCTCGCCCACGCCGTCCGGATTTTCAATGGTGCCGACGTTGCGCGGATGGCGGAAATGATCCATAACCTTTTCACTGTATAACATATTGTTTCCTTCCTTCCTGCAGATCGCGCCACACCGGCGACATGCCGCGCAGGGTGGCGACCGTTTCGGTGGTTGCCCGAATGATCTGCTCCGTTTCTTCCATCGTATTGTTTTCACATATGGACAGGCGCAGAGAGCCGTGTGCGATCTCGTGCGGACGTCCGATGGCAAGCAGGACGTGGCTGGGGTCGAGCGAGCCGGAGGTGCATGCCGAGCCGGAGGATGCGCAGATGCCGTATTCGTCCAGCATCAAAAGGAGGGATTCGCCCTCGATGCCCTCAAAGCAGAAGCTGACATTGCCCGGCAGACGGTGCTCGCGGGAGCCGTTGAGCACGGAATGGGGGATCTGTGACAAGCCCTCGATGAGGCGGTCACGCATGGCGCAGATGGTCTTGGTGTTCTGCTCAAGGTGGGCATATGCCTCCTCCAGCGCCGCAGCCATGCCGCAGATCGCGGGAAGATTCTCGGTGCCGGGGCGCTTTCCGCGCTCCTGTGCGCCGCCCTCCTGGATCCGTGTGACCGGAACGCCGGTGCGTGCGTACAGTACGCCGATGCCGCGCGGTCCGAAAAATTTATGGGCGGAGAGGGACAGAAGATCGATGTTCTGTGCCTGCACGTCGATGGGAAGATGTCCTGCCGCCTGCACCGCGTCGGTGTGGAAGAAAACACCCCGACGACGGCAGATCTCGCCGATCTCGGCGATGGGCTGAACGCTTCCGATCTCATTGTTTGCCATCATGACGGAAACCAAGCAGGTGTCGGGACGGATGGCGGCTTCCACCTCTTCCGGACGCACCATGCCGTCCTCGTGCACATCCAGATACGTGACCTCGTAGCCCTGCTTTTCCAGCTTTTGCGCGGTATACAGGACGGCGTGATGCTCGAACGCGGTGGTGACGATGTGGCGCTTGTTCCGCTTTGCGCCCCACGTGGCACAGCTGATCAGCGCCTGATTGTCTGCCTCTGTGCCGCCCGAGGTGAAAATGATCTCGTTCGGCTTGCAGTGGATCAGTGCCGCGATGCGGGCGCGTGCGTCCTCAAGCGCTTCCTTGGCAAGCTGTCCTGCGGTGTGCAGGCTGGACGGATTCGCAAA
This sequence comes from uncultured Eubacteriales bacterium, assembly GCA_900557635.1. Next base: position 408 of record USTB01000211.1, on the reverse strand, counting down.
ATGCTGATCCATTGCGGCTTTCATGGCTTGCCGTGCCGTGTCGGAGGTTCGTGTGGTTGCGGCATTGTCGGCATATATCATAGGAATCATCCTTTCTGTTAATAACCTATCAACTTAGTGGGTAATTAGAGTATAACAGATAATCGGGTGCTTGTCAATAGGGGGCATCGCCGATTTCATGGATTTTTTGTAAAGAATCCGGGAATCGGACGGGAAAATGCACGCGGGAGGGAAAATGCTCCGAAGCATCAGATATTTCCCGTGATCAGATCCTGTAGGGTGACGCTGTTGAGATAATCCTGCACCACGCTGTCCAGCTTGACCCACAGGGGATAGGTGAGGCAATCGCCCGAGTGCTCGCACTTTTCACGGCGGTCGTCCAGGCAGGAGACGGTCAGTATTCCACAC
>USTB01000210.1 GCA_900557635.1 uncultured Eubacteriales bacterium | reverse complement strand
GCTTTTCCCGTGGGCGGCGGTCCTCCTTTTGTGCGGGAACTATTATCGCGGCTTCGGACTGCTCATCCTGTTCGGGGCATGCTGGGTGGTGCGGCAGATCGCCGAGCCACATATTGTGGGCGCGTCCATCGGGCAAAAGCCGCTCGTCACCCTCATTGCCATGTATGCGGGCTTCCGTTTGTGCGGGGTGGGCGGTATGCTCCTGTTTCCCGTTTTTGCCCTGATTTTGCAGAAGCTGTGGGAAAGCGCCGCACGGCAAAGGGCGCAGGACGGCACGGAGCGGAACGGAAACGGAGGCTGTGCAACCAAAAATAACGGCAGTGCTTGCAAAAACGGCGAAAATGATGTATAATAGTTGTAAATTATGGAAGAAGAAAAGAAACGGTCCGTCGTGGACCGTCTCGGAGCATACAAATGACAGGAACCACCATAGCCGCAATTTCCACGCCCTTCGGAAAAGGGGGCGTGGCGCTGATCCGCGTATCCGGCGCGGATGCCTTTGACATCTGCGCACGGGTCTTTTTCCCGCGTAACGGGAAGGCGCTGTGCGAACAGCCGCATGCACGTCTGACGCGCGGGGATATCCGCGTTGACGGACAGACCGTGGACGACGGCATGGCGGCGGTATTTTTTGCACCCCGCTCCTACACGGGGGAACATGTGGTGGAGATCACCTGTCACGGCGGCATTTTGCTGACACAGACCGTTTTGCGCGGGCTGTTTGCGGCGGGTGCGCGCCCTGCGGAGGCAGGAGAATTCACGCGCCGTGCCTTTACGGCGGGGAAGCTGAGCCTGTCGCAAGCCGAGGCGGTCATGGATCTCATTGATGCTGAGACCACCGAAAAACTGCATCTGGCAAATGCGCAGTCGCACGGTGTGCTTGCCCAAAAGACCGAGGAACTGCGTCAGGCACTGCTCCGCGCGGTCAGCTCGATCTACGCATACATCGATTTTCCCGACGAGGACATGACCGACTACACGTCCGAACAGCTCCACACTGATCTTTGCGGCATTTTGGAAGAGCTTCACCGTCTGACGGCGACCTACGATACGGGGCGCGCGATCAGCCGCGGCATCTCCACGGTCATCTGCGGCAAGCCCAACACGGGCAAATCGTCCCTTCTGAACCGTCTTTTGGGAGAGGAGCGCGCCATCGTCACCGACATTGCGGGCACTACGCGGGATACCATCGAGGAGACGGCGACCGTGGGACGGGTGATGCTCCGTCTGTGCGATACGGCGGGCATCCATGAGGCGCAGGACGAGGTGGAGGCGCTGGGCATCGCTCGCTCCCATAAAAAGCTCCGTGAGGCGGAGCTGGTGCTCTGCGTGTTCGACCCCTCGCGTCCCTATGACGAGCGCGACCGCACCGTGACCGAAGCCGTGGCTTCCTCCGATGCGGGATGTCGGATCGCACTGCTCAACAAAAGCGACCTGCCGCGCGTATGGACGCCCGAGCAGGTCGGTCTGGATACGGTATTCGGGACGGTGCTCCCCATCTCATGCGCATCGGGCGAGGGTATCGACACCCTGCGCGATACGGTGGAGAAGCGGTATGTGGACGGCAGTCTCCGCTATGACACCGACGCCGTTCTGACCAACGCGCGTCAGTATGCCGCCGCACAGCTCGCCGAGGAGAGCGTCCGCCGTGCCGTCGTCGCTCTGGAAAACGGGATGACCCAGGACATTGCGGGCATGGATCTGGAGGAAGCGCTGGCACAGTTGGGTGCACTGGACGGCAGACAGGTCACCGAGGAGATCGTCGATACCATTTTCCACCGCTTCTGCGTGGGAAAATGATCGGGCGCGGTCAGTTTTCCACATTGCGGTAATAGGTATAGTAGGCGATCACGGTGCGCAGACGGTTTTCGTGCGCTGCGTCCTCGCCTGTCAGGATGACACCCTCCATACTGAGCAATTCGGACATTTGCAGTTTTTGCACCTCACAGCGGAACACCACGTCCGCCGAGGCGTAGACCAAAAGCTCACCGTCCCGCACAATGAGCGCACCCGATCTGCCGATGACGCTTTCTCCGTCGGGCAGACGCTCGGTGACATATTTCAGATGCTTGCCGTTGAGCCGCCGTGCCATTTCGCGGCGATAGGCAGGGGTGTTTTCTTTCTTTTTTCGGAAACTGAACATGGGGGATTCCTCTGCTTTCGGTTTGATAGATCTATTATACCACGAAGCAAAAATGCTTGCTTGCAAGGGCATTTTTGCGAGGCCGTCAATGTCACAGCCGT
>USTB01000209.1 GCA_900557635.1 uncultured Eubacteriales bacterium | reverse complement strand
GATGGGGAGATTGATGCCGGCCTGCACTCCCTGGGCGGGATCGTCCTGCCAGACGGTCTTCTGCCGCAGGCCCTGGGCAATGAGCTGCGAGGCCCCCTGGTGCAGCTGGCCGCAGCGGGAGGGATTGGTGCTGGCGATGATGATGCCCTGGCAGTTCATGATGTTCATATCCCGGTGGATGGAGCGCTTCATCTCATCCACGATGTGCTGGGCGTGCTGAGGGGAGATATCCATGGTGCCGTCCTCCTGTGCATTGTTATTTTTACAATAACACACCCCGTTTTTTGTTGCAATAACAAAAAGAACTCTGGTATATATAGAGACAGAAAAGATCCTTCCGGCAGCGCGCCGGGAGGGAGAACGATTTGGGAGGAAAACGCTATGAAGATCGTGGTACTGGACGGCTACACGGAGAACCCCGGCGACCTCAGCTGGGACGGCATCGCGGCTTTGGGAGATCTGACGGTCTATGACCGCACCGACCCGCAGGACGAGGCGCTCATGCTCAACGTCGTCCGCGCGGCGTTCGGTCAGCGGCGAAAGACCCTGCTCAACGCGCTGTCCTCGGGCCTGAGCAGCTATGGAAAGCAGGAGCTGACCGATGCCGTACAAAGATGCGGTCTGTCCCCGAATGTGCGCGGCGAAACCATGTCGATCGCACAATTTGCCGCGCTGGCAGACGCACTGTGCGCGGCAAGGACATAAATTTCGTCTGCTGACACCGAGCTTTTCTGTACTGTGCCCAAAAGCCGCTTCCAAATTCGGACAAAGCGTGAAAAAAATGTGAATTCTGACAAAATCGGTATTTTGGACTTGTAAATAACTTCCAAACGTGATACAATGTATACGTTAAAAAATATCAAAAGGAGATTCACCATATGACAAACAACAAGTATGTCAATAACTGGATTGCCGAAATGGCGGAAATGACCCAACCCGACAAAATTGTGTGGATTGACGGCTCCGAGGAGCAGACCAACGCACTGCGGGAAGAGGCATGCGCAACCGGAGAAATGATCCGTCTGAATCCGGAACTGCTTCCGAACTGCTTTTTACACAGAACCGCCGTCAACGACGTTGCCCGTGTAGAGAACAGAACCTTCATCTGCACCCGCAAGAAAGAGGACGCCGGCAATATCAATAACTGGATGGATCCCAAGGAATGCTACGAAAAGCTGTCGAAGCTGTACCGCGGCTCCATGAAGGGCGAGACCATGTACGTCATTCCTTATTCCATGGGCGTCGTCGGCTCCGACTTTGCCAAGATCGGCATTGAATTGACCGACTCCATCTACGTCGTCCTGAACATGCTCATCATGACCCGCGCAGGCAAAAAAGTCATCGATGCTTTAGGTGACAGCCCTGACTTTATTAAGGGTCTGCACGCACGCGCCGATCTGGACGAAGAGAACCGCTATATTGTTCACTTCCCCGAGGACAACACCATCTGGTCGGTCAACTCCGGCTACGGCGGAAACGTTCTGTTGGGCAAGAAGTGCTTCGCTCTGCGTATCGCATCCTACCTCGGCAGAAAAGAGGGCTGGATGGCAGAGCACATGCTCATCCTGGGCATCGAGAATCCTCAGGGCGAGATCAAGTATATCACCGCCGCTTTCCCGTCCGCATGCGGCAAGACCAACCTCGCAATGCTCATTCCGCCGGAGATCTACCGCAAGCAAGGCTATAAGGTATGGTGCGTCGGCGACGATATCGCATGGTTGCGCGTCGGCTCCGACGGCAGACTGTGGGCAGTCAACCCCGAGAACGGCTTCTTCGGCGTGGCTCCCGGCACCAACGAGCACTCCAACCCCAACGCACTTGCTACCACCAAGCGCGACTGCATCTTCACCAACGTGTGCCACGATCTGGACAACAACACGGTTTGGTGGGAAGGCCTCAACGACAATCCTCCCAAGAACGCGCTCAACTGGAGAGGCGAGAAGTGGGATTACACCAAGTACGACAAGAACGATAAGGTCCGCACCGCCGGTGCGCATCCGAACTCCCGCTTCACCGCTATGGCGAAGAACTGCCCGTGCATTTCCTCCGAATTCGATTCCGTGACCGGTGTGCCGATCACTGCGATCATCTTCGGCGGCCGCCGTGCAAAGACCGCTCCGCTGGTGTACCAATCCACCTCTTGGCAACACGGTACCTTCGTCGGCTCCATCATGGCATCCGAGACCACTGCCGCCGCCGCAGGTGCAGTCGGCGTGGTTCGCCGCGATCCGATGGCTATGCGTCC
>USTB01000208.1 GCA_900557635.1 uncultured Eubacteriales bacterium | reverse complement strand
AGATTCCATGCAACGGACGACTGTCCTGCTCGACCGAATACCGTGTAGCATTCCATGCCGAAGCGCTTGAGCAGTGCCTGATACGCCTGCGCATACCCGAGTGAGGAGCCGTTTCGGTTGACTAAAGGTCCGTATGCGGTGTCGCAGATGCCGCTTCCCTCCGCCGCAGAGGAGCGCGTGATCAGATAATCGTGCAGGGCAAGCGCCGTTTGGTATTCGGTCGCTTTGCGGTTCACGGCATCGTATACTTCATTTAAGGTGCGTGAATATTCCTCCCGCATGGCGGAAACACTTTCCGCATTGCCGTAATAGCTCAGGCGGACGCCCGAGCAGTTCCAGCCGTTTTTGAGGACACAGCGGGCGGAGTTGAGATAGAGATACTCCGGATGATCCGCCAGAAGAAAGATCAGAACGGTGTTCAATTCGTCCTCGCTGAAATAGTAGGGCAGGGTCTTTGTGTTGAGGGTCAGACCCTCGACCGCCTCCGATATCGCATCGTACAAAAGCTGCTGCCGTGCGGGAAGGTGGTTGTAGTAGATATCGCCCTCCGACCAGCGCGGCTCGGAATTATCGATCTTCTGACGGCGGATCAGCGTGCGCACGCCCGAGCAGGCAAATACCGAGCAGAACAGGAAAACGGTGATCAGAAGAGCGGTGATGGCTCTTTTATACAGACGGGAAAAGCGGTAAAAATCGCCCTTGATATCCATGTCCTGCCTCCTTTTGCAACATATTCAAGTCATTATAGCACAATCAGCGTGCGATTTCAAGAGCGGACGCGCCATTTCTCCGTGTTTACGCGCTGTTTGCGCGTCATATGGGGTTAACGGAAGGGGCGTACACCGCAAACGGCGGGGTTTGCTTCGGATTTTACCGAAAAAATTGCGTAAATTGGAAAAAGGGGGTAGACATCGGGGCGAAAATGAGGTAAAATATAACAATATAAGATAACCGTTGTGAGATTACCGTGACAGTTCGGAGAAAGATATGAAAATTGCGACCTTTCCGGTCGGACTGATGCAGGCAAACTGCTATTTTCTGACCGACGAAGCATCGGGCACCTGCCTGATGGTAGACCCCGGGGACGAAGCGCCGCGTCTGCTGGATAAACTGCGCGAGCGCGGGCTGACCCTTGCGGGCATTCTTCTGACCCATGCCCATTTCGACCATATGATGGCGCTGGAGGAAATCCGACAGAAAACCTCCGCACCGCTTGCCCTGCACGAGGAGGACTCACCCGCTCTGTCCGACCCCTCGCTGAGCCTGTTTGACCGCTTTGCGCACAGCAGGGAAACCTTTGCTCCCGCCGAGCGCCTTCTGCACGACGGCGACACCGTGACGTTGGGCGGGGAAACGATCCGTGTGATCCACACGCCGGGACACACGCCCGGGTCGGTGTGCTTTTTGGCGGGAGACCGATTGCTGACGGGCGATACCCTGTTCCGCGATTCCGTGGGACGGCACGATTTTCCCGGCGGCGACTTCGGTCAGCTCCGCGCGTCCCTGGCGCGTCTGCGCGACCTCCCCATGGAGGATTGCAGGATATACCCGGGGCACGGACCGTCCACCTCATTGGCGCGTGAGCGCCGCTTCAATCCGTATTTAGTGCAGGCGCAGTCCTGATTTCACCGAGAGAGGATAGAGATTATGAATTACGAAGAAACAGCCGAGTTGCTTTTCCCCGATGTAAAGGAAACGCCCGCAGACATGGAAGCAAGATATCCCGCACGGACACTGCCCGAGGGTGCCAAGGTGACGCGCTTTGCGCCCAGCCCCACAGGCTTTGTGCATTTCGGCGGTCTGTTTCCTGTCACGGTGGGCGAGCGTCTTGCCCATCAGAGCGGCGGCGTCTTTTACCTCCGCATCGAGGATACCGATGCCAAGCGGGAGATCCCCGGTGCCGCCGAGGGGCTGATCCGCACATTGGAGCGCTACGGCATCCGCTTTGACGAGGGCGCTGCTGCCGACGGCGACAACGGCGACTACGGTCCGTACCGCCAGAGCCAGCGCGTGGCAATTTATCATGTGTATGCAAAGGATCTGGTTCGGCGCGGACTTGCTTACCCCGTTTTTTCCACCGAGGAGGAGCAGGCGGCGCATGACGCTCTGGACAAGAAGGCGGAGATCCAGGCAAAGGACTGGCATGCGGCGGATGCCGACGCCGCCCGCCGACGCGAGGAGCAGAGGGCGATCACCGCGGAGCAGGTGAAGGCTGAATTGGACATGGGGCATCCGTATGTGCTCCGTATCCGTGCCGAC
>USTB01000207.1 GCA_900557635.1 uncultured Eubacteriales bacterium | reverse complement strand
GGCGTGTGGATCTCGTTGATTTCGGGACCGATGGAAATGCAGTCGGTGTCCCGTCCGAGCGCGGTGCACAGGATGCCGCACTCCAGCCCCGCGTGAACCCGCTCAATTGTGCCCTCCGTACCCAACAGCGCGGCATGACAACGGAGAAACGCGATTTGCAGGGGGCTGTTTTTCGTCATTTCCCAACCAGGATAGCGCCCTGTGATATCGGTCTGCACGCCAAGCTCGTTTCCGATGAGGGTGATGCGGGAAAGCATTTCGTCCATGCGAAGCGCGGACGAGGCGCGTGCCAGCCCGCAGATCACGGCACTTCCGGGATTGATATGTACCGTTGCCGGATTACAGGAGCTGTCAGGTGCGCCCGAGCCGTCCGCAAAGCGTGACACCACCCCGCTCGGCAAAAGCCGCAGTGCCGCAATGAGGCGCGAGGAGGAGCGGAACGAAAGGGTGTCCGACGGGCGAAGTGCCGTTTTCGTCTTTGCGATGCGCAACACCGCGTCCCTGTCCTCACGGCAGAACAGTCGCTTCCGTTCGTCAAATGCACGGATCAAGATATCCTTCGCCTGTTGCTCATCGTATACGCAGATGCGCACCGTGCAGGAATGCGGAATGGCGTTATGCTTGCCGTCTGCACAGAAGTCCGCGATGCAGAACGGGCAGGTCTGATACAGTTGACCGAGCAATTCCGCCATGCAACAGACGGCGTTTTCACGGCATCGGTCGATATCCGTGCCCGAATGACCGCCCGCAAGCCCCCGAAGCGATACATCGAGGAAGGTACCCGCCGCGCGCCGACGATCGGTCGGAAGCGTGAGGCGGAATTCCGCGCCGCCCGCACAGGAAACCCACGCACAGCCGGCCTTTTCGCAGTCTAGGTTTATGACGCGCCGTGCGCGGATACGGGAATAGTCGAATGCCGCAGCACCCGTCATGCCGCATTCTTCGTTTGCGGTGAACAGGCATTCCAGGGGCGGCATCGATCCGTCCTGCTCCTCGTCAAGGAGCGCCAGTATCATGGCGACGCCCGCACCGTCGTCCGCGCCGAGTGTGGTGCCGTCGGCTGACAGCACATCACCCTCGACCCGCAAATGCGGCGCTTCGACCGTCATGTCAATATGCTTTCCTGCCGCCGCTTCGCATACCATATCGGTGTGCGCCTGCAAAAGCACGGGAGGCTTCGCTTCGTTTCCGACGCGCGTGATGAGCACGTTATTCTCGGCATCCCGATAATACGGCAGACCGCGCCGTGCGGCAAAATCACAAAGATAGTCCGCGATCGCGCCTTCCCCGCAGGACGGACGCGGGATCGCCGAGATCTCACAGAACCGCTCGAGCAGATACATCGGCGAAAAATCGGGGCACAGCTCACGGGTTGAGAGCCGTTGTTTGTCGGTCACGGATGATCACCGCCTTTCCGATTCGTCTGTGGCAAAAACCGTCATTCCGATTTCGGATCAGGCGTTTTCCTGACGTGCGAGGAACTTTTTGAGCGCGGCGCGCATTTCCTCAGCCTTTTCCTCGGGTGCGGTGGGATTGCAGTGCGCCCAGACGCCCGTTTCGGAGGATGCCTGAAATTGCTGCTTATCCATGCCGCGCATGGGGGGATAATATTCAATGTGGAAGTGCGAATAATCGTCGCTGTGCGGGAATTCCTCGTCGGAATTGACCACGCCGTTGTGCATGCACATCATATACGGGAAGGGACGGTCGAACAGACTGTCGTACATGCCCGTGATGCTCTTGATCATATCGGCAAGCGAATCGCGCTCCGCATCGGTAAAGCAGGAAAGATCGCGCTTATGCGCCTTGGAGACGATATACGTGCCGTAAGCATAGTCGGCAAAGAACGGAATGAAGCAGATAAAATGCTCATTTTCGTAAATGACGCGCTGTGCGAACTTGGATTCCTCCTCGTTCATGCGGCAAAACATGCAATGCCCTGTTTTTTCAAAGAAGCGTTGACCCGATTGGCACTCCAGCTCCATTTTCTTGGGCATGACGCTGTACGCATAGATCTGACCGTGCGGGTGCGGCATGGTAACACCGACCACATCGCCCCGATTCTCAAAGATAAAGACATATTTGATCTTCGGATCGGACGAAAGCCCGCAAAAGCGCTCGGTCCACAGATCCACCAGCTTGCGCACATGTGCCTTCGGCAGTTCGCACAGTTTCCCGTGGTGATCCGGAGAATACAACACGACCTCGCATTTACCGTATGCCGGCGCCGTTTTGTAAAGATCGGCGGCGGACTCGGGATACGGCTGATCCATGGGAGGGG
>USTB01000206.1 GCA_900557635.1 uncultured Eubacteriales bacterium | reverse complement strand
GTTGCACCGATTCGGAGGCGGGAGTGCGTCGCGCCGCCGCAACAGCGGTCAGCCGCAGGCTGACCGCTCCCCGGCGCCGGAAGGCTGTGCAATACAGATGCGGACAAAAAAGGATCGTATGCTCCGTGCGGGTGCATACGATCCTATATCGATTACGGTTTCTCGGAGGTTTTGCCTGCCGCTCACAGAACCGCGACATCGGGCGCGGAAGCGGTGCCGTCGGCGATGTCCAGCATATCGCGGAAGGGACCGGACACCGAGGAAAGCTCGGTGTAATTGCCCTCCTGCACGATCTCGCCGTCGCGGAACACAAGAATGCGATCCACGTTGCGGATGGTGGAAAGGCGGTGCGCAATGATGATCACGGTGTGGGTCTGCATCAGATCCTCCATGGCGCGCTGAATGAGACGCTCGGAGATGTTGTCCAGTGCCGAGGTCGCCTCGTCGAAGATCAGGAATTCGCTTTTCTTAAGGATGGCGCGCGCGATGGCAAGACGCTGTTTCTGACCCCCCGACAAGCTCTGTGCACCGTCGCCGATGACCGTGTTCACGCCCTCCGGAAATTCATTGACGAATTCGGTGACGCGCGCCGTGTCCATGGCGTAACGCAGTTCCTCGTCGGTCGCGTTGGGGTTGGTGATCTTGATGTTATTCAGGATGGTGTCGTGGAATACGAACGGGGTCTGCGGCACAACGCCGAACGAGCCGCGCAGGTCGTGCAGGGGATAGTCGCGGATGTCGGTTCCGTGCAGATAGATGTGACCGCGGTCGATCTCATACAAACGCAGAAGCAGCTTGGTGAGGGTGCTCTTTCCGCCGCCGCTCTGTCCCACCAGCGCCACACTCTGCCGATAGGGGATACTGCATGAGAGGTCGTGGAAGATCTCCTTGCGGTCATAGGTGAAGGCGACATGGGAGAATTCCACGCACGGCTTTCCCTCCGCCTGCGCGAGACGCATCTGCTCGCGGATATCGCGGGACTGCTTGTGCTCCGGCTCGGGCGTGGTGGAGCGGGTCTCCATCACACGCATGATTTTATCTACCGAGACCTCGGCGGTGTTCCGCGTGAAGGCAAGGGACAGCCAGGAGCTGAGCGTGCCCAAGATCATGGACATACTGGAAAGGAAGGCATAAAGCATACCCACGGACATGCCCTGCATGATGCAGCCGATGCCGCCCACGATGTAAATGACGGCAGTGCCGAGATACTGCGCGAATTCGGGCTTGGCGTTAGCGCGGACGCTCTCCATGTTCAGCTTGATGTTCTTCTGCTTGAGGGTGTCGAGATAGGCGACGCTCTGATCGGTCACGTCGTCCTCAATGGAGTAGGTTTTCACCGTGTCGATGCCGTGGAGCATGTCGGTGATGAAGGTGGAGGCGGCGCGCTCTGCACTGATGAATTCACGGGAAGCGCGGCGCACCTTCTTGCGGGACAGGAAATTCATGCCCGCCATGGCGCATGAGGTGAGAAAGAGCACGACGGTCATTTTCCAGTCGTAGGTGAACAGTGCGGTCAGGGATACGATCAGGGAGACTGCCTGATACGGAACGCCTAAGGTCACGCCGCTGAGATAGGTCTCGATATTGCCCATGGGAGAGCCGAGAATGTAGTTGAAGATCTCACCGGACGGCGTTTTGTCAAAAAAGCGCATGCACAGATGCTGAATGTGGGAAAAGAGCACCGAGCGCAGATTCATCATGCATCCCTTCTGCGCGCGAAGCTGGAGCAGATAGCTGTATCGGTAGGACATGATCCGCACAACGGAAATGATGAGATAGACGGCGACGCAGAACAGGATGAATTGGATCTGCGCGGCGGCACTTTGCGGTACATAGTCGCGGAAGGGCTGTTTTTCGATGCCGGTGTCCACGATGTACTTGATGATGAGCGGCTGTGTGGAGACGCACAGACCGCAGATAATGCTCAAAAGCGCGGAAAAAAACAGGGAACTGCGGAACGGCTTGAGATACGGAAGTATGACCTTCCAGAAGTGATATTTCAGCGGTTCCTTGCCCGCCTTTTGGGATCGCTTTGTCATATGTGAAACCTCGAAAACGGTAAAAGTCGCCACATTATATCCCAAAGCGGAGGGAAAGTCAATATGTTTTCGGGAAAATGTGCCCGAGAAATTTTCGCACAAAAAATTCCCGAAGCCGATATTCTGCAGGAGGTCGGCTTCGGAAGCATCGGATCTCAATATCAATCATATAAGTAAAGGTCAGGCGGGATACTCCGTGCGGTAGACCCTGCGATAGACCTCGCGGCACATGATGCCGAACTGCG
>USTB01000205.1 GCA_900557635.1 uncultured Eubacteriales bacterium | reverse complement strand
AAGCCGACAGTCTATAAGTGGTGGGAACAGAGCGACAAAGCAGGTGAGTGAAACGAGCGGTGTTTGTCGCTTATCCAATCGGCAGAGCAGAAAGACCTTGGTAACGCCGTATGCATAGTTGACCACGTTGTGCCGCCGCCAATCCTGAACGGCGATCACCTTTTCGCACTTTACGATAAGACCCGTTTCCTCACGCACCTCCTTTTCGGTGTTCGAGGCAACCGACTGATCAACGTCGCACCACCCGCCCGGCAGTGCCCATGTGCCGTTGCTCTCGTGCACCAACACGATCTTGCCGTCTGCAAAGACGGCGCCGCGCGTGTCGATCTTCGGGGTCTGGTAGCCCGATTCGTTGCAGAAAAGGTCGGTGATCTTTTCATTCGGCAGACCGGTTTTCAGCGCCATCATTTCTGCGGCAATGCTCCGCAGTTCGGTATATCGTTCCCGATCATATTTGTCCCTGCCGTAGTGCAGACCCGCCTGCGCAAGGCTCTGAATGCGGATGGCGTATTCGATCCACGGATCGTTCATGATTTGTTCCTCCAAGCTGTGTCTTTGCTTTTTATATTACTCATGAAAACTATCGTTTTTTCTTATTGTACCACTTCATGTATAAGATTGCAAGACCGCTTTTGGGCTCATGTTGCATTTTTGAGGTGCGAGGTGCTGTATGAAGTATTCCGAACGAAATGCGGATGCGCCGTGCGGCAGGCTCGTCGGGAAGCTGTTTTTCTGAATCTGCCCATTGTACCAAGCGGCATACTGCAGCAGTTGTTCAACCTCGCCGACACCTTTGCTATCGGTCTTTTCGGCAATGCCGTCGCGGTTTCCGCCGGGAAGAGGCGATTCAAGAGCCTTTCCTTTCGAATGGGTGATTGCGTAAAAGCAAAGTATCCGATAATTCGGCACAGAAACGCCTGTGGGGCGCATTGACTTTTTTCGGGAAATAAGGTACAATATCTTATCCCACGGCACCGAAACGGCAAAAATCTTTCTTTGTGTGCCTAAAACAGAATAGGAGATTATAAAAGTATGACACACAAGCACCGCATCGCTGCATTTCTGCTGGCGTCTGTTCTGTTCCTGAGCGTTGTCTCGACAGGCTGTGCCGAACAATCCGACATGCCGCCCGCAGACGAATCCGCAACTGACACCGAATCCGCAACCGTATCCGATTCCGAGGTTACATCCGCTCCGGAAATGTCCGCGCCCGAAGAGGCCGATCCTGCCGTTCCCGCCAACGATTTCCACAGCGAGCTTCAATATAACTACATTCACGATCCGAAATATGAAAATGTCGGAAAATACGCAAAGGGCAAGCGTGAGCTGAGCCGTCCCGACGGTATTCTCCTTGATTTTTCCGCAGACGGCTTACCCGAAGCGGCTTCCTATACCGTGCAGTACAGTGACAACGCATCGTTTACCGATGCAATTACGGTGGAAGGACTGACCGAGAAAAGCTGTCGGGTACTCAATCTCAAATTGGGGCAAAGGCTTTTCTGGCGTGCCGGCACCGATGCGGCAAATGCGGAAAACGGCACCGTCCACGAGCTGACCGTGGCAGAGCAAGGTCCGCGCAATCTGTTCATTGACGGCGTTTCCAACGTGCGCGACATCGGCGGATATGCTTCCTCTCTGGTCGAAGGCGGAAAGATCCGTCAGGGGCTTTACTATCGCGGTGCCAAGCCCGATGACATTACCGAAGCGGGAATGACGGAAATGCTCCGCCTGGGCATTCGTCAGGAAATCGACCTGCGGGACGCAAACCAGTGCAACGGACCGTATGTGGACGGCGTCGCATATACCGCAGTTTCTATTCCCTCCGGCACCGAACCGACTCGTTTTGAAGCGTTCGATGCGGAATATCGGCAGATTTTCGCGCTTATTGCCAACGCCGACACCGCCCCCGTCTATCTGCACTGCACCGCCGGTGCCGACCGAACCGGAATTTGCACCTTCATGCTTTTGACCGTCTGCGGCGCGGAGTATGACGACATTGCACGCGATTACTTATTCACCAATTTCTCCACGCAAGGCTCCAGAGTGTCCAATTATACCTCAGAGTTCAAGCAATGGTGGAAAAAGCTCGATGCCTTTGAGGGTGACACCAAGGCTGACAAAGCAAAGTCGTGGCTCGTCTCCAAGGGCGTTCCCGCCCAACAGGTGGAAACAATCCGCGAGATCTTTGTGGAAGGTTACACAGCATCCTGACGCAGGGACGCGGGGATGCGCGGGGCGCTGCCCCGAACCCCGGTCAAGGACCTTTTGAGAGGGGGGAAGGGAGGGTC
>USTB01000204.1 GCA_900557635.1 uncultured Eubacteriales bacterium | reverse complement strand
GTAGGGGCGACCAGTGGTCGCCCGCTCTTCATCCATTGTGCATACAAAACAAAGAACAAAGAAACTCGTCTCTTAGCGACGCGTGCGAACAGATCGATCATACGCGGGATACAGACGTTGTGCGACTATGCTCACATCAATCATGACTACGGCTTGCAGACCTTACACGGCTCATAGCCGTCGGCGATCAGCCCGTCGCGCGTACCCGAATAATTCTGTCGGTTCTCTGCCTTGATCCTGTCGGCGTGACTGCATGACGGCTTATGAAATTTCTTGGTATCGGTGTTCAGCACGTAGTCGCACGTTTCCGCCTGATCGGTGTCCGTCACTTCGGTTTCCGTCACTTCGATGGTCGGCACATTCGGTTCATCGGTCGTCGGGACTTCCTGTTCGGGCACGTCGGCCGTCTCTGCGGATTTTTCCGACGGCGCAGAAGTCACGGTATCGGAAACGGTTGAGCCTTCCGCACTGCCCGAAGCGTCGTCCGCCATGCGGCTATCGCCTGTCGCATAGTCGATCACAATACCCGGCTGTGCGTTGTAGCAGAACACGTGAAAGCTGATCCCCTCTCCTGCGTCCTCCAAGGAATACGCCTCCAGCTCCACGCCGCGCGCCACCAGCTCATTGCCCGCAAAGTGGGGCGTTGCGCGGTACATCACATGGTTTCCGGTGGTTTGCACGTACTCCGCGACCATGTTTTCCAGCGGAAGCATGCCCTTCATATTCAGATACCGCGTACCGGTGATGAGATTTTTCTCGTTTGCGTTTTCCCCGCTGAGCTGATAGGCGATCAGGTGACAGCGGTTATAGAGATATTTGCCGTCCACATTGGCATATTTCACAGTATGCCAGCCGCTCGGCTTCATAGTGCCGATGCTCCCGCGTTCCTCGGTCGGCATTATGTCCTTGCCAACGCAGGCTAAGGCGACGCCGCACCGTCCCAATTCGTCCAATTTGCTGTACCGTTCATAGGAGATCGCCGGCTCGGATGTCAGATCGGCGGACGGTCGATTCTCATTGATCAGAATAAACGGCTCGTCGGAAAAAGCGGGGATGGCATCCAGCGACATGGAGTAGGATGCCACATCGGAAAACAGTGCCGGGGGCTGCGCGTCGGCATTTCCCTGCCCCACGAGAATCCCGCATACGGGGACAAGGATCACACAAACAAATATGCAGACCCATGACAGGATAACGGGAAATGATCTCTTCTTTTGTTTTAGTTGCCGCAAGGTCATACCCTCCGTTTTCGGTGTCATTACTCTGTCTCTATCATACGGGAAACGCGCCCGAAAATCAAGTATATGGCGAAATTTCGGCAAATTGACACCGAATTTTCCCGAAATTTGCCCGAGTTTGTAAATAAACGGAATCATCTCTTGCAATTTTGCGTAAAGCGTGTTACCCTAATAGAGTACGATAAGGTAAGAAGAGAAACTCTGTGAGAGAGGAACACAGTTATGATTTTTTGCGTGGAGGATGACGAGAGCATCCGCGAGTTGATGATTTACACCCTTACCGCTTCCGGCTTTGCGGCAAAGGGATTTTCGGATTCGGTCGCTTTTTTTGAGGCGATGAAGCAGGAAACGCCGAGCCTGGTTCTGCTCGACATTATGTTGCCGGGCGAGGACGGTCTGAGCATTCTGAAAAAACTGCGCGGCGAGGCGGCGCACCGCATTCCCGTGATCATGGCGTCGGCAAAGGGAACGGAGTACGACAAGGTCATCGGCTTGGACTTAGGCGCGGACGACTATCTGGCAAAGCCGTTCGGTATGATGGAAATGGTGTCCCGCGTGCGCGCTGTTCTGCGCCGCACCGCCCCTGCGGAAAGCGCGGACATTCGCCGATGCGGCAAAATGGTGATGAACACAAGCGAGCATATCGTCTCGGTGGACGGCGAACGCATTTCCCTCACCCTGAAGGAATATGAGCTTCTGCGTCTGTTTTTGGAAAATCCCGGCATTGTGTTCACGCGCGACCATCTGCTGACCCGCATCTGGGGCAGTGACTTTTTGGGCGAAACCCGAACTGTCGACGTGCATATCGGAACCCTGCGCACCAAGCTCGGCGTATGCAGTGACTGCATTCAGACCGTGCGCGGCGTCGGGTATAAACTGGAGAATCTGCAATGAAAAAGACGATATACCGAATTCTGATTCCGGCAGGAGCGGCAATCTGTCTGCTCACTGCCGTCCTGTTTCTGTGCATCCAATATTACGGCGCCGTACACGCAGGAACGGATATTCCGTTTTTTTTGCTTCTGCGCCACGCCGCCGTTCCGTTCACCGTGTGCCTTGCCGTATCGTTGGCGCTGAGCACGGTGACGGCATTT
>USTB01000203.1 GCA_900557635.1 uncultured Eubacteriales bacterium | reverse complement strand
CGATGACGTTGATCTTGACGTCCTTATAGTGGATCGCGGTGTTCTTTGCCAAAATGGTAATGCCGCGCTCCCGTTCCAGGTCGTTGGAGTCCATGACGCGCTCCTCGGTCGCCTGATTCTCACGGTATGCGCCGCCCTGCTTGAGCATTTCATCGACCAAGGTCGTCTTGCCGTGGTCAACGTGGGCGATAATGGCGATATTTCTCAAATCGTTACGTACCATAATATCCGTTCCTTCATATCATTACTTATATAACATCTGCAACAATAGGTTATTGTATCACACCTTTTGCGATCCGTCAAGAATTTACGGAAAAATAGTTTGTTTTTCCCCCGTATCGGCAGATCTCGGCTGTATTTTTGTCGAAAAGACGGCGTTTTCCGTGCCGCTTTTCCTTGACAGGGGCGCTTTCCTGTGCTATACTTTTGTATTATTGCTCGATATCCAAGCGAAATATACGAAAACGGAGTGATGGCGAATGTTTACCCTGAATCAGAAGATACCCGTCGGCGTGGTCGGCGCAACCGGCATGGTCGGTCAGCGCTTTCTTGCCCTTTTGGAGAACCACCCTTATTTCGAGGTCACCGCCGTGGCGGCATCCGCGCGCAGTGCGGGAAAAACCTACGAGGAAGCGGTGGGCGACCGCTGGAAGCTCGACGTTCCCATGCCGGACAGCGTTCGGAAAATGACCGTTCTGGATGCCGCAGACATAGCGTCGGTGCGGCAGGCTGTGAACTTCGTTTTCTGCGCAGTCGATATGAAGAAGGACGAGATCCGTGCGCTGGAGGAGGCATATGCCCGCAATGAGATCCCCGTGGTCTCCAACAACTCCGCGCACCGCTGGACGCCCGATGTGCCTATGGTGATCCCCGAGATCAACGATGACCATTACACCGTGATCGATCATCAGAGAAAGCGGCTGGGCACAAAATACGGCTTTGTTGCCGTGAAGCCCAACTGCTCCATTCAGAGCTACGTCCCACTGCTCACGCCCCTTCTGCCCTTCGGCATCAAGTCGGTGGTGGCAAGCACGTATCAAGCGATTTCGGGCGCGGGAAAGACCTTCCGCGAATGGCCCGAGATGACCGACAACGTGATCCCGTACATCGGCGGCGAGGAGGAAAAAAGCGAGCAAGAGCCTCTGCGTGTGTGGGGTACGGTACAGGACGGCGTCATCGTTCCCGCGAAAGCGCCCCTCATCACCACGCAGTGCATCCGCGTCCCCGTGACCAACGGACACCTTGCCACGGTGTTTGTGTCCTTTGAGCGCAAGCCCACCCGTGAGCAGATCCTCGAGACATGGCGCACCTTCCGCGGCAAGCCGCAGGAATTGGGACTGCACTCCGCGCCCGAGCACTTCATCACCTACTTTGAGGAGGATAACCGTCCCCAGGTATTCACGGATCGAAACCTCTACGGCGGCATGGGTGTTTCTGCGGGCAGACTCAGAGAGGACACCCTGTTCGACTACAAGTTTGTGGGTCTGTCCCACAACACCCTGCGCGGCGCGGCGGGCGGCGCTCTGCTCTCTGCGGAGCTTCTGACGGCATTGGGCTACATTCACCTTTGATGCTTTGAAACTTCACAAATCATATGTAAATAATTTCCGAAAGCTATTTCAATTTCACAAACAATGTGGTATAATATAACTGGAATCGGGGGAGACCCTGGTTGCAGTTATTTTTTTGAAAGGTGGACTCCATATGAAAATTACGATGACAGGCAGACAAATGTCCGTACAGGACAGCCATCGGGAACTGTTTGAGCGCAAGCTGAAAAAGTTTGACCGTTACTTCGGCGAGGATACCCCCGCGTATGTGATCTTGAGCTGCCCGAAGAAGCAGGAGCGTGTGGAAATTACGATTTCCTACAACGGTACCCTGTTTCGCTGCGAACGCGCAGATTCCACCTTCCAAAACGCACTTGACCAATGTATCAGTGTATTGGAAGGGCAGATCCGTCGCAACAAGACGCGCTTGGAAAAGCGCCTGCGGCAGGGTGCCTTTCTTCCCAACGCAGACGTTCCCAAGCATACCGACATTCCGGAGGAAGGGGAATTCAACATCCGCGTGAAGAGCTTCTCCGTGAAGCCCATGACGACCGAGGAAGCCATTTTGCAGATGAACCTGTTAGGGCACACCTTCTTCGTGTTCAAGGACAGCGAATCGGGCGAGATCAACGTGGTTTATCAGCGCCACGATGACAGCTACGGACTGATCGTTCCGTCCTGACGCGCTTTCTGCCGCACGGCGGGAAGCATCACAGTCTAAAGTAACAACTGTGCGCCGCATTATGCGACGGCACATCGCGGGGCGTCTCTCCTTTGGAGAGGCGTCTCCTTTTTTACTTTTTCGGCAGGCGGTTCGTATCGTACAAGCCCGCGTCGGGTCCCG
>USTB01000202.1 GCA_900557635.1 uncultured Eubacteriales bacterium | reverse complement strand
AAAATCCACCTTTGTGGATACGGCTGGGATCCGCCGCCGCTCCAAGGTGGAGGACAGTGTGGAGCGCTTCAGCGTTCTGCGTGCCAAGACCGCCGTGGAAAGAGCGGACGTCTGTCTCATCATGATCGACGCCACGCAGGGCGTCACCGAGCAGGACGAAAAGGTCGCGGGTCTGGCGCATGAGGCGGGGAAGGCGTCCATCATCTGCATCAACAAGTGGGATCTTGTGGAAAAGGACAATTCCACGGTGAAGCAGTTTACGGACGATGTGCGGACGGCACTTGCCTTTATGCCGTATGCACCCATCATGTTCATTTCCGCACAGACCGGACAGCGGGTGGATAAGCTGTTCCCGCTGATCAATGAGGTATACAATCAGGCGTGCACCCGTATCTCCACGGGCATGCTCAACGACATTCTCAACGATGCGACCACACGGGTTCAGCCGCCGTCCGACAAGGGACGCCGTCTCAAGATCTACTACATGACCCAGACCGGTGTCAAGCCGCCGTCCTTCGTCATCTTTTGCAGTGATCCCGAGCTGTTCCATTTTTCCTATCGCCGTTATCTGGAAAACCGACTGCGCGAGGTATTTGGCTTTTCCGGCACTCCCATCCGCATGACCATACGCGGCAGGGGAGACAATGACGATTGATTTCCGAAGGGAGATATGTACGTGAACATGATTCAAACCGCATGGGTCTGTGCAATATGGGGGAAGCGGGACACATCTCTTCGATCCTGCTCTGTATCGCAGGGCTTGTGCTCACCGCGATCATCAGCTATCTTCTCGGGAGCCTGAATTTCGGGATCCTCATCTCCAAGTATAAGTATCATCAGGACATCCGTCAGTTCGGCTCGGGCAACGCAGGCATGACCAACATGCTTCGCACCTACGGCAAGGGCGCGGCACTGGCGACCCTGCTCGGCGATGCGCTCAAGACCGCAGTCTCGATTCTGGTGGTGGGACACTTCCTTTCGGGCTTCACAGGCGCATATGTCGCGGGGCTTGCCTGCATCGTGGGTCACGTTTTTCCTGTCTATTATAATTTTAAGGGCGGAAAGGGCGTGGTCGCCGCGGCTATGATGATCCTGTGCGTCAATCCTCTGGTCTTTGCCATCCTGTTTCCCATTTTCATTCTCATTGTGCTTTTTACGCGCTATATCTCCATGGGATCTATCCTCTGCATGATGATGTACCCGCTGGTGGAGTATAAGGTGTCCGGTGCGGGCTTCCATGTGCTTGTGTCCATTGCCGTCGCGGCGTTTGTGATCTGGTTGCATCGCGGGAATATTCAGCGCCTGCGCCAAGGCAAGGAGAATAAGTTCTCTCTGAAAAAGAAGAAATAAGCCTTTGCCGCTTTTGCTTCTTCGTTAAAAATTGAAAAAAGCCGTTCCGCGTCCTCTGCGTCATTCGGAGGATGCGGGACGTTTTTTTGCGCTTTATGCGGCTTTCGCTGTTTTTGCCTTTTGCACATTCGCGTTCTGCGGCTTTTGGAGGTGTGTGCGAAATATGCGGGAAAAGCAACAACGGAACGGAATTTTGTCGTGCGTGCATGAGTCTCCCGTGCCGTGCCTATAATGAATCAACGGCATTTTGCGCGCGTGGGAGGGATGAGACGATGTGGGATCTGCCGGATCGCGGATGGAAACGGTTGGCGGTCTTGGTTTTTTATGCTGCCCTGATTTGCGGCGCGGTATGGCTCGGATGGCACTTGCTGACGGGAATCCTGCTTCCGTTTGTGCTTGCGTGGCTGTTGGCGTTTGCTTTAGAGCCGTTGGTGCGCCGCTGTGCGGGGGACAGTGAGCGGCGCCGCCGCGTTGTGGGCGTCGTGTTTCTCAGCGTCACCCTTCTGCTTGCGGGCGTTGCGATCTACCATGCGTTGGAGCGGGTGTGGTCGGAATCGGGAAGGATTCTGAAAACGGTCGCCGACGGTGCGGATACCGTCCTTGCCCGCCTGACCGACCTTGCGGGCAGGCTCGGGGAGCGCTTTCCTTTTCTCGGCGGCAACGGCGGGGATGCCGAACGGGAGCATCAGATCACACAGCTTGTGCAGAACACCCTGCACAGTACGCTGTCTTATGCCGCGTCCCGCATCCCGCAGGGGGTCGCCAATGTGATTGCGGGCATGCCGGGCTTTTTCATCACGGCGGCGGTTCTGGTGATGGCGGCGTACTATGTGGAGGCGGACTATCCGAAGATCAATCGCCTGATACGGCAAAATCTTCCTGCCCGCGCTGTAGGTGTGCTTGATCGAATGCGCGGGAAGCTGGGACGCGGCATGGCGCGCTATGCACGCGCATATCTCATTCTCATGGTGATCACCTTTGCCGAGCTGTGCATCGGTTTTCATATCCTCGGCATCCCCTATGCCTTCACCCTTGCTCTGTTCACGG
>USTB01000201.1 GCA_900557635.1 uncultured Eubacteriales bacterium | reverse complement strand
CATTGCAATGCAGTGGGATACCGTTATGGAAAAGAACCTGCTTCCGGAAATCCAGTGGAGCAACAATGTGTCCACCATGATGATGTTCGCCCTGCCGTTTCCGTTTTACTTTGCGCGTGACCGCATAGGACATCTGGCGGCGGCTTACGGGATGTATTTTGCGATTCTGTGCACGGGCAGTCGCGGAGGATGGGTCTTCGGCACGGCGGAATTCCTCGTATGCGTGGTCTACGGCGTGGTCGTGCAGAAGGGCAGGACGCGAAAGATAGCCTCCGTTGCGGTTCTGGCGGCTTTTGTGATGGTGATTGCCGTCTTTCACAAGCCTGTCTTTTCCGCACTCGGGATCGACCGATATTTTCGGGACGGCGGAAAGGATTTGATTTCGGATGATGAGGCGCGCGCCCGTCTGCTTGTTCGTTCGTGGGAGGATTTCCGTTCCGCCCCGATCTTCGGACGCGGCTTGGCGTACAGCGGAAACGCCGATATCTATGCGCCCAAAAAGGGCGCCATGCATTTTTATCACATGATGATCCCGCAGATCATCGGTTCGATGGGCTGGGCGGGTATTGCGGCGTACGGGTATCAGTTTGTCGGAAGACTTCGCATCGCCTTTCGGCGCGTCAACGCCTACAGGTTTTGTTTGTTTCTTTCCTACCTTGGCATTTTCCTGATGAGTCAGGTCAACCCGGGAGAATTCTGTCCCGTTCCGTATCAGATGGTGACAGTGACCTTGTTCGTCCTGCTCGAATGTGACACCGTTTCTCCCCGTTTGCGTAATAAAACAGGCGAATGCTTCGTTCATTCGCCTGTTTTGTGATTCGGTTATGAGATCGGCTCAGCCGATGATGACCTCGTGACCGGTGCGTGCGGACTCATAGATCGCGTCGATGATCTGCATGAGCACAACGCCGTCCTCAGCCGGAGCGCGGCAGGGTTTGCCCTCGGCTACGCATTCGGTGAAGCTCTTCAGCTCGTCGCGGAAGATCTGACCGAAGTCCATACCGCTGAGACCTTCCTTGATCTCGCTGTCGGTGCCGTCTGCCCAGAAGCACTCGTTGGTGCCCAGCTTCAGACCTGCCTTCGTGCCGAACAGCTCGATTTCGCCGCAGTCCTGCTTGATGTTCAGGTTGAAGGACGCTTCCACGTTCAGCACAAAGCCGTTGTCGAAGCGGACAAATGCGGTTGCAAAATCCTCAACGTCCTTTTTGTAGTCGCCGTCCTCGGCAACCCACGCCTTGGAGTCGTTACGGTTATGTCCGATGCCCGAGAACACCGCGCCGTACACCGAAACGGGCTTGGGACAGCCTGCAACGTAGCGCGCGAAGTCCATTACATGTACGCCTAAGTCGATCAGAGGACCGCCGCCTGCATAGGACTTATCTGCAAACCAGCCGCCGGGACAGCCGTTGCGGCGCAGATAGGAGACCTTACCGAAGTACAGATTGCCGAGCTTGCCGGAATCCGCATATTCTCTTGCGGTGATGCAATCGGGTCCGAAACGGCGCACAAAGCCGATCTGCAAAACCTTACCGTTGCGATCTGCGGCTTCCTTCATTTCCTTGGCTTCCTCTGCATTCATAGCCATGGGTTTTTCGCAGAGTACGTTCACGCCTGCGTTCAGAGCGGCAACCGATGCATTCTTATGCTCAGAGTTCCAGGTGGTCACGCTCACGGCGTCCAACTGCTCCTTCTTGAGCATTTCGTTGTAGTCGGTGTAGATGGTGGGGTTGCAACCGGTGCAATACTTGGCAAATTCCTCTGCCTTTTCACGCTTGAGGTCGCACAGAGCAACGATGTCGCAGTTTTCTGCCGCCAAATAACCGTCGCGGTGGAATCCCGCAATATTACCGGTACCGATGATACCGATTCTCAGTTTCTTCATAATGATACTCCTTGTTATTGATGGAATCCGTGCCGTTCAGCCGAAATCCTTTTTCAGTGGTAGTATACCGCACATTGATGAAAATGTCAAGGGAAAACCTCAATTGTTTTTTGTTGAAATGCTCCCGCACGGCGAAAATACACGAATTCCGATTTATATTTTTTCAGAAAATACTTGCATGTATCGGGAAACGGTGGTATAATCTATCCGTTTATACCGACAGAGAAAGCAGGATACCGTCATGTTACATATCAGAACCGTAGAAGTGAATTCTCCCGATGAAGCGGGAAGGGCGGCGGCAGACATTTTTGCCGACGTGATGCACGCCAGGCCGAGCTGTGTTCTCGGGCTTGCAACAGGATCTACGCCCCTTCCGCTGTATCGAGAGCTGATCCGGAGAGAACGGGTGGGCGAACTGGACTTTTCGCAGGTGCGCACGGTCAATCTGGACGAATACAAGGGGTTAGCCCCCGATCATCCGCAGAGCTACCGCAGATTCATGCAGGAGAATCTGTTTGATCATGTTTCCGTCCGACCTGAGAATACCGCTGTCCCCGACGGACTTGCCG
>USTB01000200.1 GCA_900557635.1 uncultured Eubacteriales bacterium | reverse complement strand
GGCACCGCGCTGGAATGCGCGGAGGATGAACATGGGGTTCACTCTGCAGGAGCAGGGAACGCGGATGATCTTCACGTTTGCGGGATAGTTCAGACGGTTGTTACCCGCCAGATCGGCGCCGGCATAAGAGCACCAGTTACAGCAGAACGCCACGATGAGCGGCTTATAATCGTTTACTTGCATATTGCGTCTACCTCCGCCATAATTTGTTTCACCGTAAAGCCGCGGAGATCCATGGCAACTGTGCACGCACCGCAACCCTGGCACACCGCTTCGTTGACCACGGCAACGCGGCGCACCTTTGTGGTTCTGTCGGGCATACGGAATTCCTTATCCTGATACGAAATGGCGCCGTAGGGGCAGACCTTTTCGCAGGTGGAACAGCCGTTACACATCATTTCATCGGAATGCGCCACGCAGGGGTTACCGGTCAGCTTATCCTTGCAGAGCAGGCCGATGACCTTTGCCGCCGCCGCGCTCGCCTGAGATACCGTTTCCGGAATGTCCTTGGGTCCCTGGCAGGTACCGGAGAGGAACACGCCGGCTGTGGGGCTTTCCACGGGACGGAGCTTGGGGTGCGCTTCGGTGAAGAAGTCGTTTGTATCCATGCTTGCGGTCAGCATGGTTGCGAGATGCCGTGCGGACTTATCCGGCTCGATTGCGGCGGCAAGCACCACGAGATCGGCATCGATATGCAGTTGCTTTCCGGCGAGAAGGTCGGAAGCCTGCACGTGAAGCACCTTACCGTCGGGTGCGACCTTACCGACCATGCCCTTGATGTAATGGACGCCGAATTCCTCAACGGCACGGCGATAGAATTCGTCGAAGTTCTTGCCGGGGGTACGTACGTCGATGTAGAACACGTACACATCGGTGTCCGGATATTTGTCGCGGATGAGCATTGCGTGCTTTGCCGTGTACATACAGCAGATCTTAGAGCAATATTCCTTGCCCTTCTGCGCACATGCGGAGCATCGGGAGCCGACGCACTGCACAAAGACGATGGTGTGCGGATGCTCGCCGTCCGAGGGACGGAGCAGGGTGCCGCCCGTGGGGCCTGCGGCGTTCATGAGACGCTCCAGCTCCAGAGAGGTGATGACGTCCTTGGACTGGGAGTATGCATACTCGTCGAACTGATCCATCGGAATGGGATTGAAGCCGGTTGCGGCGACAATGGCGCCGTATTTTTCGGTGACCATAGTGTCGGTCGCCTTATAGTCGATGGCGCCTGCGGAGCAGACCTTGGAGCACACGCCGCATTTTCCGGTTTTCAGCATGGTGCAGTAGTTGGGGTCGATGGTTGCGACCTTCGGCACTGCCTGCGCGAACGGAATGTAAATGGCACGGCGGTTATCCATGCCGAGGTTGAATTCGTTGGGAACCTTCTTCTGCGGACATTTTTCGGTACACAGACCGCATCCGGTGCAGATGTCCTCATTGACGTATCTTGCCTTGCGGCGGATGGTGACCTCAAAGTTACCCACAAAGCCGCGGACATCCTCGACCTCGGAATAGGAGAAGATGCGGATGTTCTCGTTCTGTGCCACATCCACCATTTTCGGGGTCAGGATACATGCGGCGCAGTCCAGGGTAGGGAAGGTCTTGTCGAGCTGAGCCATTTTACCGCCGATGGTAGGCTTGGTTTCCACAATGTCCACGGGGAATCCGGCTTCGGCGATGTCGAGCGCGGTCTGAATGCCGGCGATACCGCCGCCGATGACCAGCGCACGCTTGGTGACGGGGCTTTCGCCCGGGGTCAGCGGTGCGTTGAGATTGACCTTCGCCACAGCCGCTTTTGCTAAGATGATCGCCTTTTCGGTGCCGACGGGCATATCCTTATGCACCCAGGAGCACTGCTCACGGATGTTGGCGATCTCCACCATGTAGGGGTTCAGCCCTGCAGCGGCGGCAGTTTTGCGGAAGGTCGCCTCGTGCATACGCGGCGAGCAGGAGCAGACCACAATGCCTGTAAGGTGATGCTCTGCGACCGCTTCCTTGATCATGTTCTGTCCCGACTGGGAGCACATGTATTGATAATCTGTGGAGAAAACAACACCCGGCTCGTTTTGCAAAGCCTTTGCCACGGCTTTTACGTCCACTGTTCCGGCGATGTTGGTGCCGCAGTGGCAGACAAATACTCCGATTCTTTGCATGGTTTGTTTCTCCTTTCTTATTTAGAATACTTGCGCAGAGCGCTCATGAGCGCCTGCTGAGGCATATCGTCGTCGATGCGCGACGGGATATCGTCCGGTGAGAGGCGGTTTCCGCCCTTTTCGCGCAGAACCAGAAGCCGTACCGCCTCTACCAGCTTTGCAGGCTCTACGTTTCTCGGACAGCGATCCACGCAGGCAAAGCAGGAAAGGCACTTGTACAGGGATTCGGAATGCAGAAGGGGTTCGATATCGCCCGTTTCCACCATGTATACAAACTGGTGCGGATGATATTCCATCTCGTCATACGACGGACATGTGCCG
>USTB01000199.1 GCA_900557635.1 uncultured Eubacteriales bacterium | reverse complement strand
ATCGAAGGTTCTCTCCTCTTTGCCGCCGGCGGCATTGGGATTCAGCTCGATAGAACTTGTTTCTGCCATTTTTATGTACCTCTCTGAAAAGTTGGCTTCGTATAGGAAGCCTGATTGTGGTCAGTATATCACAAACGGTGTGAATTTGCAACCGTTTTTTGAAAATTTCACATAACTTTTCACACCGAATTTCCGAAAAACGGAGTTTTCCGCCCCGCAAAGTGCCGATGCACGATAAAAATGCGGAAAAACTCTTGCAAATAACGCGCCAATCGTTTATAATAGAAGAACATATCGTGCTTCGGTTGCGCATCGCCGCATCCGAACACCTTCAATTCAGCAAAATATCCGCACAGGAAAGACCCCTGACAGAATTACAGAAAGGATGGACTGTCCGATCCTTCGGGCATCCGCGTCAAATAAAGTATGCTATCCGGTTTGAAAAACTTTATTATCACATTCTGCGCCTCGGTTCTGATATTCGGACTGATCGCCTATTTCGTGGTGTCGGGTGTGAACCGCGCCATGGCGGTGCCGTCAACCGAGCCGACCAATACGCAGACCCCGTCCTCCGACAATACCGCCGACACCTCCGATTCCGGCACCGTCACGATCGATCCGGATCAGACGACGGACGACCGTGTGCTGACCGTTTTACTGGTGGGCACGGACTATCAGTCCAAATTCACCGATTACGACAGCGATGCCATCAATCAGGGCAACACCGGTTTCCCGTATCAGCCCCGCCCCGTGACCGCCGACTCCATCATGCTCATCCGCATCAACAAGAATTCCGGCACCTACATCTTCTCTTCCATTCCCTCCAACACAAGAGTGCTGGTGGACGGCGCTTACGACACGCTTGGTTCCCTGTACGAATCCAAGGGCATCGATTTTCTGCGCCGCAAGGTCATCGCACTCACGGGCTGTAATATCGAATACTACGCGGCGGTCTCCATAGAGTCCTTCGCGCAGATCATAGACAAGGTGGGCGGTGTGTATTTCACCGTTCCCACGGGCATGTACTACAACGATCCCAACGAGGATCCGGACAATCCCATCATCGACATTTCCCCCGGAGCGCGCACCCTGAGCGGCAAAGAAGCCGCCGCCATGTTGCGCTACGTTTCCTATCGAGACGGCAACCGCTCCCGCATGGATCTTTCGATCAGCTTTGCGCAGGCGGCGCTCAAACAGCTCACAAACGGGCAGAATATCTCCAAGCTGGACAGTCTGTTCACGCAGATCGCTCCCCTGCTTGAGACCAATCTCACCGTCAACGTATTGACGGCGAACAGCGATCTGCTTGCCGCCTACCAGGAATTCAAGCCCATCAGTCTCACCTACCCCGGCGCCGCGCTCACACAGGACGGCGTTATCTATTACGAGCCGGATATCGCGCAGGCGGTCAGCCTGTTCCGTTCCTATAAATAAACCAGATCAGGAGTTATCATCATGATGCAAGCAAAAGAAAAAACAATGGAAAAAATCGTAGCCCTGTGCAAAAACCGCGGCTTCATCTTTGCCGGTTCCGAGATTTACGGCGGTCTGGCCAACAGCTGGGACTACGGTCCTCTGGGCGTGGAGTTCAAGAACAACGTAAAAAAAGCATGGTGGCAGAAGTTCGTGCAGGAATCCCCTTATAACGTGGGTCTGGACTGCGCCATCATCATGAACCCCAAGACGTGGGAGGCATCCGGTCACCTGGGCGGATTTTCCGACCCGCTGATGGACTGCAAGGTGTGCCGCACCCGTCACCGTGCCGATAAGCTCATCGAGGACTACGTCGCCGCCAACGGGCTGAACGACAACCCCGCCGGCTGGACAAACGAGCAGATGTCCGACTACATCAAGGAAAAGCATATCACCTGTCCGGACTGCGGCTCGGGCGACTTCACCGATATCCGCAAATTCAACCTGATGTTCAAGACCCATCAGGGCGTCACCGAGGATTCCTCCTCCGAGCTGTATCTGCGCCCCGAGACCGCACAGGGTATTTTCGTCAACTTCAAGAACGTAGCCCGCACCACCCGCCGCAAGCTCCCGTTCGGTGTGTGCCAGATCGGCAAGTCCTTCCGCAACGAGATCACGCCCGGCAACTTCACCTTCCGCACCCGCGAATTCGAGCAGATGGAGCTGGAGTTCTTCTGCCGTCCCGGCACCGATCTGGAATGGTTCCGTTACTGGAAGACCTACTGCGCGGAATTCCTCTACAGTCTCGGCATGCAACGCGACAATCTGCGTCTGCGTGACCATGACCCCGAGGAGCTGTGCTTCTATTCCAAGGCGACCACCGACTTTGAGTATCTCTTCCCGTTCGGATGGGGCGAACTGTGGGGCATTGCAGACCGTACCGATTACGACCTCTCTCAGCATCAGAAATTCTCGGGCGAGAGCATGGAATATTTCGATTCCGAAACCAACGAGCACTTCATCCCCTACGTCATCGAGCCGTCTCTGGGCGCTGACCGCGTTGCGCTTGCATTCCTGATCGACGCTTACGACG
>USTB01000198.1 GCA_900557635.1 uncultured Eubacteriales bacterium | reverse complement strand
CTGTTTAATCTGCGCTATGACGATACGAACCCCTCCAAGGAGGACGATGAGTACGTGCAGGCGATCTACCGCGACTTGGTTTGGCTGGGCGCCGAGCCGAACGGCGGCGTGTTCTACGGCTCGGACTATTTTGACAAATGCTACGAGTTTGCATGCCAGCTCATCCGTCAGGGCGATGCGTATGTGTGCGACCTGAGTGCCGACGAAATGCGTGAATACCGCGGAACGCTGACCGAACCCGGCAGAAATTCGCCGTATCGGGATCGCACGCCCGAGGAAAACCTCGACCTGTTCGAGCGCATGAAAAACGGAGAATTTCCGGACGGCTCCCGCACACTGCGCGCCAAGATCGACATGTCGTCTCCCAATATGAACATGCGCGACCCCGCCATTTACCGCATCCTGCACGTGCCGCATCACCGTCAGGGCAATAAATGGTGCATTTATCCGCTGTATGACTTCGCACATCCCATTCAGGATGCGCTGGAGGGCATCACCTATTCGCTGTGTTCTCTGGAATTTGAAAACCACCGTCCGTTGTATGAGTGGGTTGTCAATCATATCGATTTTGAGAAAAAGCCCAAACAGCGTGAATTTGCCCGTTTGAACGTGACCAATACCGTGATGAGCAAGCGGTATCTTCTGAAATTGGTCAAGGAAGGGCTTGTGGACGGCTGGGACGATCCCCGTCTGCCTACCCTGTGCGGTCTGCGCCGCCGCGGTTACACCCCCACGTCCATTTTTGAATTCGTGAAGCGAGCCGGCATCTCCAAGGCGGACAGCCTTGTGGATATCGGTCTTTTGGAGGCGTGCCTGCGCGAGGAGCTGAACAAGACGGCACAGCGCCGCATCGCGGTCATTGATCCCGTCCGTCTTGTGGTGACCAACTATCCCGAGAGAAAGACCGAATATTTCGATCTGCCCAACAACCCGGAGGATTCCGATGCCGGTACGCGCAGTGTTCCGTTCACGCGGGAGCTGTTTGTGGAGCGCACCGACTATATGCAGGATCCGCCCTCTAAGTTCTTCCGTCTCAAGCCCGGCGGCGAGGTGCGCCTTATGGGCGCGTATATCGTGCGCTGTGACGAAGCGATCTACGATGAAAACGGCACGCTGACCGAGCTTCACTGCACAGCCGATCTGGAGACCGGAAACGGAAATCCCGCCGACGGCCGCAAGGTTCGCGGCACCGTGCACTGGCTGTCCGCCGAGCACTCCTTTGCGGGCGACGTGATGGAGTACGGCAGACTGTTCACCGTTGAAAACGTCAACGATATTCCCGAAGGAAAGACCTATGACGATTATCTCAATCCCGAGTCGCTGATTTGCCGTCACGGCTGTCGCTTTGAGGAGTCTCTGCGCGACGTACAGCCGGGCGAGCGCTTCCAGTTTGTCCGCACCGGATATTTCACGCGGGATTCCAAAAATTCGGACGCGTTCAATCGGATCGTGACCTTGAAGGACAGCTTTCCGAAAAAGTGAGCGATATGCGGCAGATCGGCGGATGCGTGACCGCAGACCGTCCGATATCGACAGGAGCTGTCGGGTGAGGAGGAGAACGCAGTGAAGCGTATATTGGCGTTGCTCTTTGGTTGTATGATCCTGCTTTGCGGGTGCCGCGCGGCGCCCGATGCCGACGGGGATCGCCCTGTCGGAGAGCCCTTCCGATGGGAGGAACGAACCGTGGTTTACGACGGCATTTCCCTTGCCTATACCGACGAGATATGGTATCAGACCGATACGTTCTCTCTGCCCGCCGCCCGCCTTTCCATGGCGCTTTCCGATGCCGCCATGGTGCGGGGCGCGCATGAGCCGGGCGCGGACGCAAGCCTTGAACAGCTTTTGGGTGCATTGGACTTTTTGGACTATGAATCCTTCGGATATACCGAAACGCCAGACACCGATACCATGGCGGCGGGCTATGCACACCGCACGGTGAACGGTCCGGACGGCACCTTCACGGTGCTTGCCGTGGCGGCGCGTTGCGGCAGTTACGGCAGGGAATGGGCAGGCAACTTCACCGTGGGTGAGGGCGTCGAGCATAAAGGCTTTCGACGTGCCGCAGAGCTGTTGTACGAGCATGCGGCGGACTATTGCACCCGCTACGGCATAACGGGCGACTGCGTGATCTGGACAGTCGGCTTTTCCAGAGCTGCGGCGGCAAGCAACCTGTTTGCGGGCAGAGTGGCGCGGGAGGGCGGCATCGGCGGTCTTTCGGCGCGTCTGTGCGCCTATTCCTTTGAGACGCCTGCAGGCACGCGCGATACCGCATGCCGGTCCGAGACGTATCGCGGGATATACAGTGTGATCGGCGAAGAGGACTTGGTGCCCAAGGTCGCGCCCGCGGCATTCGGCTACGCCAGATACGGCACGGACTACGTCCTGCCGCCCTTTTCGGACGACGGTGTGCGTCAGACCGTGGAGAATACCTATGCCGCACTGTATCCCGATGCCGAGCCGCTTTCCCTTTCCGGAAGCGCGGCGGGTGCCGCAGACCGCTTTATCGCCTATGTCTGCGAACGGGTGGTTTCGCCCGAGC
>USTB01000197.1 GCA_900557635.1 uncultured Eubacteriales bacterium | reverse complement strand
ACGCGCTCGCGCATGCCCATGCGGGTACGCTCCCGAATGGTTTCTCGCTCCAGCTGGGCGAATGCGGACATGATACCGAGCATGGCACGACCGATGGGCGTGGCGGTGTCCATGTTTTCGTTGAGGGAGACAAAGCTGACCTGTGCGGGGTTGAACACGTCCTCGATGAGGTACAGGGTATCCTTTTGGCTTCGCGACAGGCGGTCGAGCTTGTACACGATGACATGACTCACCCGCCCCGCCTTCACGTCTGCAATGAGACGCTGCATGGCGGGGCGTTGGACGTTGCTTCCCGAAAAACCGCCGTCCTCGTACCGCTCTGTATTCCGTATCTGCTTGGAAACGCAGTACGCCTCCAGCATTTCCCGCTGTGCCTCAATGGAGTAGCCTTCCTCCCGCTGGGCATCGGTGGAAACGCGGATATACAGGGCGGCGTGTCTCGGCGCGTCGTTCTGCCTGCTCATTTTGCAGACTTGGGCGAAGCATGTCCCTCCCGCATGGCTTCCTCATGCTCCCGTGCGCGCGCCACCGCCTCGCCGAAGCGGTTATCCGGCACGGTCACGGAAAGAAGCTGGTCGCGGGTCACGGCGACGCCGTTGACGTATCTGGTTACCGAAAGCTCCATATATAAATCACCCCCGTCTGAGAGTATGGTCAGACGGGGGTGCTCTTAAACAGAGTGCGGACAGATCAGAAAAAAGTGATCTGATTGGTCTTGGACAGTCCTTGGAAAGCGCCGTGCTGTTCCAGAAGCTCAATGACCGACTTGGAAACGCCGGAGCGCTGTTGCAATTCCTGAATGGACAGGATGTTGCCCTCCTTTGCCGCCTCCGTGATCTTCTGCGCGGCGGTTTCACCCACGCCGGGCAGGGATGAGAAGGGCAGACGGATCTTGCCGTCCTCGGGCAAAAAGGCGAATGCGTCCGACTTGTTCAGAAGAACGGGCAGGAAACGGATGCCGCGCGCCAAACACTCGTTGACCAATTGCAGGGCGGAGAGGGTGTCCGCATCCTTTTGGGTGGCGTCGTTGTTGTTCTCGATCTCCGCGATGGTCTTGGTGACGGCGGATTTGCCGCCCATGACGATCTGCGCATCCAGACCCTTAGGCGCTACCGTAAAGAAGGCGGCATAGAAAGCGAGCGGATGGTGAATTTTGAACCAACCCAGGCGGATCGCACTCATGACGTATGCGGCGGCATGCGCCTTGGGGAACATGTACTTGATCTTTTTACAGGAGGCGATGTACCAGTCGGGCACGTTATTTGCACGCATGGCTTCCTCCCATTCGGGGGTCAGACCCTTGCCCTTCCGCACGCTTTCCATGATCTTGAAGGACATGGCGTTATCCACGCCGTAACGGATAAGGGTCAGCATGATGCTGTCACGCGTGCCCACGACCTCGGAAATGGTGCAGATGCCCTCGTTGATCAGATCCTGCGCGTTGCCCGTCCACACGTCGGTGCCGTGGGAAAGACCCGATATCTGGAGCAGGTCGGCAAAGCTGCGCGGCTTTGCTTCCTCCAGCATCTTGATGACGAATTTTGTGCCGAATTCGGGCAGTCCGTAGGTTCCCAGCTTCGAGCCTATCTGCTCGGGCGTTACGCCGAGCGGCTTGGTGGAGAGGAACAATTCGT
Source organism: uncultured Eubacteriales bacterium (assembly GCA_900557635.1). Next base: position 926 of record USTB01000197.1, on the reverse strand, counting down.
ACACCTGCGGGTCGTTCATGGGGATGTCGGCGATCTTCACGCCCGAGAAGCGCTCCATCCACTTGTACTTGGTCGGCATATCGTGTCCCAGCTCGTCCAGCTTGAGCAGGGTATCATGCAGATATTCAAACGTGAAGTGCGTGGTGACGATATCCGAGCTTTCCTTATCCGCCGGATGCTGAACCGGACAGAAATCGTAAATATCGTTTTCACGCGGGACGACCACGATGCCGCCGGGATGCTGACCGGTGGTGCGCTTTACGCCCACGCAGTTTTGCACGATGCGGTTGACCTCCGCCTGATTGACGGTTCTCCCCTTGCCCTCCAGATACTTCATGACGAAGCCGTATGCAGTCTTGTCCGCCAAGGTACCGATGGTGCCGGCGCGGAACACGTTTTCCGCACCGAACAGTTCCTCGGTGTATTTATGCACCTTGCCCTGTACCTCGCCCGAGAAGTTCAGGTCGATATCGGGGGACTTGTCGCCGTAGAAGCCGAGAAAGGTCTCGAACGGGATGTCGTGTCCGTCGTTATGGAGCTTGTGTCCGCAACGCGGGCAGACCGCGTCGGGCAGGTCGAAGCCCGAACCCACCTTGTTGGGGTTGGAAAAATCACTGTATTGGCACTGCGGGCACCAATAGTGCGGCGGCAGGGGATTGACCTCGGAAATGCCCGCCATGGAGGCGACAAACGAGGAACCCACCGATCCGCGGGAGCCGACCAAATATCCTTGGCTCTCACTGTACCACACCAGCTTTTGCGCGATCATGTACAGCACGGCAAAGCCGTGGGAGATGATGGAGGTCAGTTCCTTATCCAGGCGGTTCTTGACGATGTCGGGAAGCGGATCGCCGTACATGGAGGCGGCGCGTTCGTAGCAAATGCGTTGCAGATCTTCCTCCGCGCCCTCCATTTTCGGTGTGAAG
>USTB01000196.1 GCA_900557635.1 uncultured Eubacteriales bacterium | reverse complement strand
GCAAAAATGCTTGCTTGCAAGGGCATTTTTGCGAGGCCGTCAATGTCACAGCCGTGCGTGAGCACGGGGAGGCGACAGCCGCGAAGGCTTGTGTCAGCAAGACTTTCTGTGACTATTATACCATAAAAATCATATTTGTCAATAGTATAAAAACAAAATGTGACTTAATGATTCAATTTCAGCACTTTTAACATACTTCGGCGGCTTAAATTGCACTATATGAACATTCGTCGCTTTTAGTTTTAACAAAGTGTCTCGAATAGAGTCGATATTTTCGTCAACTCTACCAAAAATCAATCGAGCAGATAATTGACCTCACCGGACAAAAGAGCCAGAATTCCGCGGTACACGGTCTCGGGTCGGTCATTGAAATTATACCGCATCTTCTCAAACTGCGCGCGACTCTCCAAAAGCACGGTGACCTTCATGATCTCGCGCCGTTCTTCGATGATGGTACAGGTCATAATGTACTTTCCGTCCTCGGTGGGCACGGCGGAGCACTTGATCTCCGAACCGCGCTTTTTGAAGGACAGGAGCCGCAGTGCGCTCTTCAGGCTTTTTTCCTTGATATAGCCGAGCAGATTGCTTTCGAGGTTTTCCGCTACGCGGATCCCCTGCTCCGTGACCTCGTACAGCTCGTCGTCCTTTTCCTTTTCCGGCTTGATCTCACGGATGTTTCCCGTGTCTAAAAGCTCGGCGAAGCACTGTGCAAAATCGAAGTAGCCTACAAGCCCGTCCTGCACCACAATGTCGTTGATGTTTGCAAAATCGAGCGGATATCCGATATTCCGCATCAGATACAGTATGAATATTTTGATATCATTCTTATCCTTGATGGGTGCCTGCATCGTCTCTCATTTCTCCTTTCCGCCGTCTGTCGGTTCGCGGGCATTCCGCGCCCGTGCCCGAATTTCCCGTCCCGATCTTCCCTGTTCGGTCGACCTCTTTTTCGTCCCGCGCGGTCATCGACAGCTGTGTTTTTATATTGTCTGCCTTGCCTTGCATCGTTTTGCATTGCTTTGCATTGAATCGCTTTACTTTGCCTCGCTCCGCTTTGCGTCGCAGAAAAAAATCATGAGCGGTCAAAGAACGGCAGGCGGTACGAACCGTCTGCCGTTCTTTGTTATCGTCATAAAGTTCAGCTCTGTGCCTCGGTTCCGTAGCTTTCCGGATTCTTGAGATTTGCCTTGGTGAAAGCGGTGTAACCGGAGAAGGAAACTTTCAGAGACTTGAGATCCTTTGCAACAAGGAAAGCATTCTGATATTCAAACAACGGCATGACAGGCATATCCTGTGCCAGCATTTGCTCTGCCTGATGCAGGATGGACATTCTGTCCTGAACAGAGCCGGCATTGTATGCCGAATCGATCAGCGCATTGTATTCCTCACTGTTGTAACCGGTAATATGAGGAACCTGTTCAAAGTTCTCGGACGTGATATCGATCGCGCCGCCGGAGAAGTTCAGTGAGAAGGGAGCGAGAGTACCCCACGCATAAACGGAGGGGGACGTCCAGTCAACGGCAATAACATCGAAATCGCCGCTGCGGTATTTCGTGGTGAAGTCGTCCACGATAAGCTCGTATTCCAGCTCGGAAAGCACGTTCTTCGTCGTAGTCTCTTCCACGGTCACACTGAAGCCGAGTTGTTCCCACACGGACTTGCAGTATTCGGCGACCGCGCGGTCGACCTCGTTTGGACGGATGGTCAGGGTAAAGGATTTTTCGCTGATATTTGCCGCCTGGATGAGCTGACGTGCCTCATCCATGTTCGCGCTTGCGGAAATAACCTCGCCGCCAACGGAACGGAAGGTGGTCTTGCGATTGGTCTCATAAACGCGGCTGTTTACAAAGCCCTGCGCCGCCTTGGCAAAGACCACTGTCTCCACCAGTTGGTTACGGTCGATGGCAAGGGAAAGCGCGCGGCGTACATTGGAATCGTTGAAGGGTGCGCGCGTGGTGTTGAAGAAATAGGTGTGGGTCACAAAGGTATCCTTCACGGTAGCCTGCTTTTTATAATTCTGACGCTCGGACAGGGGCAGGTTGTTTAAGTAGACCTCGGTCCCGTTGTTAAACGCCTCCAGATGTGCGGCAGCATCCTCACCGTAGTTGATCACCAGACGGTAGGGCGTGACCGACTTCTGGATCTTATCCTTATCCTTATCGCGGAAGTAGTACAGGTTGCGCTCCAGCACCAGTCTGTGCGATTCCTCGTCGCACTCGTTGGTACGGACGGTGAACGGACCGTTGGAAACGATCAGCGCGGGGCTGGAAGCCCAGTCGGTCTCGCGGGATACCTTATCCTCGCGGAGGGGCACAAGATAGGGGCTTGCGCAGACCTCAAGGAATGCGTCCACGTCGATGGAGTGAGAAAATTCGATCTGCAGAATGGTCTTATCCACTGCGGTAATGCCGAGGTCGTCGATGGACAGATTGCCCAGCTTCACGTCCTTAGCGTTTTTGAGATCGTACAGAAGCGCCGCGCCCTCGCTCATGAAATCGGAGTTCATGATCCGCTTCCATGCGAACACGAAGTCGTCGGCGGACACCTGACGTCCGTCACTCCAGCAGGTC
>USTB01000195.1 GCA_900557635.1 uncultured Eubacteriales bacterium | reverse complement strand
GGCATTGCCCCCCAATTCGGAAAGGAATTATATTTTATGGAACTGCAAAAAGTTGACAACGACCTGACCTATGTGGACAGTCCCTTTGTCGCAGAGAACGTTTTCCGCACCATGGAGGCGGAGGACGCTCCCCTTCCTACCTATGAGGAGAACCGCGACCGTCTCCCCAAGCCCTTCTGGGACGGTCATGACGATGCCATCGCGTGCTACGACTACGCATGGCAGACTGCTTTCGGCAACCTGAGAAAGCCCAATGCGGAGGCGGGTTTTGTGTCGAACTTCATCGATACCGCCTTCAACGGCTTTCTGTTCATGTGGGACTCTTCCTTCATTGTGATGTTCGGCAAGTACGGCTCCAAGATCTTCAATTTCCAGAAGACCCTGGACAACATGTACTCCCATCAGCACCGCGACGGTTACATCTGCCGCGAGATCTGCGAGTTTGAGCGCGGCGAGCACTTCAACCGCTTCGACCCTGCCGGAACCGGTCCGAATATCATGCCCTGGTCCGAGTGGGAGTCCTATTGCCAGACCGGCGATAAGGAACGTCTTGCCAAGATCTATCCGCCGCTTCTGGCATACCATCTGTGGCTGAAGAAGCACCACACCTGGCGCGACGGCACCTACTGGAACACCGGTTGGGGTTGCGGCATGGATAACCAGCCCAGACTGCCCGCAGGCTACCATGAAGCCTTCGATCACGGTCACATGGTGTGGATGGATACCTGCGTTCAGCAGGTGCTCTCCGCCAAGATCCTGCTCTCCATGGCTGAGGTGCTGGGACGCGACGATAAGGAAGCGCTAGATGAACTGCGCGCCGAGGTTGCACACCTCACCACCGTCATCAACGAAAAGCTCTGGTGCGAGGAGGACGCCTTCTATTACGACCTCTACCGCGACGATACGCTGAACCACGTCAAGACCGTGGGCGCATATTGGGCACTGCTTGCCGACATTATCCCTGCCGAGCGTCTGGATCGCTTTGTGGCGCATCTGGACAATCCCGCAGAATTCAAGCGGACGCACCGCGTTCCCACCCTGTCTGCCGACAGCCCCGACTACCGTCCGGGCGGCGACTACTGGAAGGGTTCTGTCTGGGCGCCCACAAACTACATGGTGCTCAAAGGTCTGGAAAAGAACGGCTACGAAAAGCTGGCTTATGAGATCGCTTGCAACAACTTGGAAAATGTGGTTCAGGTGTTCCGCGATACCGGAACCCTGTGGGAGAACTACGCGCCCGAGGCTGTGACGCGCGGCTCCTGGTCCAAGGATAAATTCGTGGGCTGGTCGGGTCTGTTCCCCATCTCCATCATGTTCGAGTATGTGTTCGGTATCCGTCCGCATGCGGGCAAGAACACCATCGTGTGGCATGTCAACCGCACCGAGCGCCACGGCGTGATGCAGTATCCTTTGGGTGATGCCGATGTGGATCTGATCTGCGAGGCAAGAAAGAGCGCGGACGAGAAGCCGCAGATCACCGTTCACAGCACCGCACCCGTCACCGTCGAGGTACACTGGGGCGACAATGTGGAGATCATCGAGGCGTAAATCCGCCCCGCGTCTCTTCTCGGATTCGCACGGTTTTCTACATTATATTTAGGGAAAATACGTGCGGAATGTGTTTGATGCTATGGGATACCGCGGCTGTTGCCGCGGTATCCGTGTTTACAAATCAATGCGGAAACGGAAGTTATGGTTATGATGAGCGATATGGATTCCCCCATTGCCGTGCTGGATTCGGGTGTGGGCGGGCTGTCTGTCCTGCGGGAGCTTCTCTGCGTCCTGCCGCACGAAAGCTATGTGTTTTACGGCGACGAGGCAAACGCACCCTACGGAACCAAACGGCATGAAGAGGTCCGCCGCATCACCTTTGCGAATGTGGAGCGTCTGCGGAACGAATACGGTTGCAAGGCGGTGGTCATTGCGTGCAACACCGCGACCGGCGCCGCCGCGGCGGCACTGCGATCCGCGCTTCCGGAATTTCCCATCATCGGGATCGAGCCGGAGCTGAAGTCCGCCGCGCTCATGGGGGAGCACCCGCGCGTTCTGGTGATGGCGACCCCGCTCACCCTGCGGCAGGATAAGTTTTTGGAGTTGCGCAATCGGTTTTCGGATCGCGCGGACTTCACGCTTTTGCCGTGCCCGGGGCTGATGGAGCTGATCGAGAGCGGGCATATCCACGATGCGTTGCTGAAACGCTATCTGGATTCTCTGTTTTCGGCGCTCGATGCCGATTCCTTTGACGCCGTGGTGCTCGGCTGTACGCACTATCCGCACATCCGAAGCGAAATTGCGGCGCACTTTCCGCATGCCGCCGTGTTCGACGGCTGTCGCGGAACGGCAATGGAAACCAAGCGTCGGCTGGAATGCGCGGGATTGCTGTCCCGAGCAACCGGGCAGGGCACCGTCCGCTTTGTGACCTCGGCACACAATCCCGAATTCGACCGCATCTGCCGCACCCTTTTGACGGCGGATTGACACGGCGAATTCCGTCTCTTTCCACTGACCACTATCCACTTCCCACTATCCACTGCAAAAATACCGCACCTGTCTCCGATTCGGGGGGGGGCGGTATTTTTT
>USTB01000194.1 GCA_900557635.1 uncultured Eubacteriales bacterium | reverse complement strand
CGGTTGCGCACCGCCACGTCGGCAAGCGCGTAAAACACGTCAAGCTGTGCCAACTGCTCTGCGGTGTGCAGGATGCGCTCCGACGCCTCGGACACCTGACGGCGGATATCGCAGAAAATATCGTATTCCAGTGCCGCCAACTTATCCTTTGCGCCCAGCACCGCGCTTTCCAGTTCATGCAGCTCGGGTGTGATGAAGCGCTCTCCGTTCACTAAGGTCTGCTTGCGGATATACCGCGGCGGCACCTGGGGCAGAAAGGATTTGGAGACCTCGATGTAGAAGCCGTAGACCCGATTGCGGGAGACCTTCAGGTTCTTGATGCCCGTTTCCTCCCGTTCTTTCGTCTCAATTTCCTTGATGTAGCGATCCGCGTCGTTTGCGATCTTGCGCAGGGTCTCCACGTCGTGGCTGTATGCCTCGGAGATCATGCCGCCCTCGCGGATGCTGAAGGGCTGATCGGGCAGAAGAGCGCGTTCGATCAGGTCGCAGATGTCGGTCAGCTCGTCCATGGAGTCGCGCAGGTCAGCCAACGCGCCGCTTCCCACGTCCGCCAGCAGTGCCTTGACCTCGGGTACCACAGAAAGGGTGGTGCACACGGCGCGCAGATCGCGCCCGTTCGCGGTGCCGTAAGCCACGCGCGTCATCAGGCGCTCCAGATCGAGCACGTCGCGCATCTTTTCGCCCAGCTCCTCGCGCAGGATGTAATTGTCGTACAGGGTGCGCACGGCATCCTGACGGCGCTGAATGGACGGCACATGCATCAGGGGCATTTCCAGCCACTTCCGCAACAGGCGCGCGCCCATGGCGGAGCGGGTCTTGTCCAGAACCCACAGCAGGGAACCGCGTCGCTCCTTCTGCCGCATGGTCTCGCACAGCTCTAAATTCCGACGGGTGTTGTGGTCGAGGTACAGGAACTGCTCGCTTTCGTAAACCTTAAGGTGTGTGATGTGCGTGCTGTCGGTTTTCTGCATTTCGCACACATAGGAAAGAAGCGCGCCCACGGCGGAGAGTAGGGCGGGATCCTCCAGACCCAGCTCCTCGGGCGTTTGGTCGGGGAAGGCATCGCGGACGCGCCGCGCCGCCTCGGTGGGGTCAAAGTATTGGGTCTTGCCCTCGTTGATCATGCCGTTGTTCTGCTCGAAATAGGTGATGACGGACGGGATGTCCGCTCCCTTGGCATCGGTGAGCAGCTCGCGCGGGGCAAAGGTCGCCAGCTCGTTGAGCACGCGCTCCTGCACGTTGTCGCCGCAGATGGAGGTGGCACTGATATCGCCTGTGGAAACGTCGGCAAAGCAGACGGCGGCGCGGTCGTCGGAGAAGTGGATGACGCACAGATAGTTGTTGCTGTCCTCCTCCAGACAGCTTCCCTCGATCACGGTGCCGGGCGTGATGATCCGAACGACCTCACGCTTGACCAGTCCCTTTGCGGTGGCGGGATTTTCGGTCTGTTCGCACACCACGACCTTAAAGCCCCGTCGGATCAGACGTGCGATGTAGCCGTCCGCCGCGTGGTAGGGGATGCCGCACATGGGCGCGCGCTCGGGCTCGCCGCAGTCCTTGCCCGTTAAGGTCAGGTTCAGCTCCCGCGATACCAGCTTGGCATCGTCGTAGAACATTTCGTAAAAGTCGCCCAACCGAAAGAACAGGATGGCGTCCATGTGACAGGACTTGATCTCCGTATATTGCTGCATCAGGGTCTTTTTCTCTTTGCCCTGAGCCTTTTCCTTTTTCACGGGTTCTGTTTCCATGTCCGTACCTCGTTTATGCTTGCCGCGCCGCAGGATGGTGCACTGCGCGGCTTTCCGTTATTGCTTTTCGTCCGATGCCGCGGCGGCGCCGCATCCCGCGCAGGACGCACAGCCGCCCGAGGAGCACGAGCGCTTGCCTGAGACGGCAAACTGAATCTCGTCGTTCACGGCATTCATCAGATCGCGCACGGCGGTCTGTGCCTCCATATACTCGGCGTAGACGGGGTGCGCGGCGATCTCGCTGTACAGCTCCTCCATGCGGCGCTTGATGGCGACGCCCAATTCGGGGTCGCTGTTTTCCGAATCCGCCTTTTCGTTGACGTAATATTCGGTGATCAGCGCCTGCAATTCGGAGCAGTCGCGATAAGCCGCCTCCGCCTCCTGCATGCGCTTCATGTCGTCGCAGGTGCGGATCACGGTGCCCAGCTTGCGTGCAAATTCAAGAATGACTTCTTTCTTTTCGGGATTCATGTTGTTATCTTAACCTCCTGCCGCCGATGCGGCAAATCAGCTTGACTTTTGCGGGTCAGTTGTCGGACGGCACTGTCTCGCCCAGCAGTGCGTAGGTGTCCGCATGGGTCACGCGGACGCGTGTGACCGTGCCGATGAGCGCGTCGTCTCCCTCAAAATGCACCAGACGGTTTCCCTCGGTGCGTCCTGTGAGACGGCTTTGGTCGGTCTTGGAGCGTCCCTCCACCAGAACCGATACGATTTTGCCCACATAGGTCTCGTTGCATGCGCGGGAAATTTCGGTCTGCGTTGCAAGCAGTCGGGCAAAGCGCTCCTTTTTCACCGACGGCGGGACCTGATTTTCCATGGAAGCCGCGGGCGTGTTGCGTCGGGGCGAATACTGGAAGGAATAGATATTGTCG
>USTB01000193.1 GCA_900557635.1 uncultured Eubacteriales bacterium | reverse complement strand
GCCACGGTTTTCGGCGTATTGTCCGTCGCCAACATGATCTGCCTGACATCTGGGAACCGATCGAGAACCGCCTGAAGCAGTGCCGTTCCGACACCCTGCCGCTGTCTTGCGGGAAACACCAAAATATCCTGCACAAACACTATGGTAGCGCCGTCCCCGACAGCGCGCACGATGCCGAGCAACTCGTCATTTTCATACGCCGCCAGCACCAGCAGTGAATTCCGGTAACCCCGCTCCAACGCCGCCATGTTTTCGGTGTATGCCGTCCAACCGACCTCGGTATAAAGACGCAGGATCTCATCTTCCCTGTAAACCGTATATTCTTTGATTTTCATTCCGACCTCACACGTAGTTCCGATCCGATTTTACCGTATTATAGCATAATCCGTCCCCTTTTTCAACCGAAAACACGAAAAGCGCCCCAACAAAAGACAGTTGGGACGCTTTTTCGGCAAACGGCATTGCCGCCGTTATGCCGTCAGCCGCAAATCGGGAGTGCGGCACACGCGACAGACAGGATACCGCCGATCACGCTGATAACCGTGTATATCTTCCTTGAATCCGCGTCGTGCTTTTCCTTGGCAAGATAGTAGATACCCGCGCCGAGAACAAGAATGCCGATGATCAATCCGATAATTTTAACAGCCATTATTTTTTCTTCCATTTCAGTAAGAAAGCCGAATTTGTAATAACAAGCACAGAGCCTGCGTTATGTACCAAAGCACCGACGACGGGATTCAATGTTCCAATGATCGCCAATGCAATCGCCACGAAATTTAAGGTCATGGAAAAGGTCATATTAAGACGGATGGCGGTCATCATCCGCTTGGACAACGCCACAAGATGCGGCAACTCCTTCACCTCGTCGTCCACCAGAGCGATATCCGCCGCATCCACGGCAATGTCACTGTCGACGCCGCCCATGGCGATGCCGACGTCCGCCTTTTTCAGTGCGGGCGCATCGTTGACGCCGTCGCCGATCATGCACACCGGCAAGCCCTGGCTCTGATATTCGCCGATATATTTCAGCTTATCCTCGGGCAGGCAGTTTGCACGGATCTCGCCGATGTGCAGTTGAGCCGCAATGGTGCGAGCCGCATTTTCATGATCTCCGGTCAGAAGCACGGGACGGACACCCAGATCGGACAACGCCGAGATCGTCTCAGCGCTTTCCTTTCTCTGCGTATCGGAAAGAGCAAGATATCCTGCAAATACCCCGTCCACCGCCACATATGTGACCGTACACCCCTGCTGAATATGGACGTCCGCACCCTTGGCGGAATCAATGCTTATTCCATTCTCCCGCAACAGCTCGGGGTTTCCCGCCAATACGCTCCTGCCGTCGATCACGGCACGCACACCGCGCCCGGGAATAATCCCGAAATCCTTCGCCTCGCTCAGCGCGGCACCCGACCTTTTATAACAGCGCACGATTGCTTTTCCGAGCGGATGCTCCGAAAACTGCTCGGCGCAAGCCGCCATACGGTAAACCTCGTCATCACCGTATACCTCCGAAACGCTCTTCGCCGCCACGACCTCGGGAGTGCCGTAGGTCAGCGTGCCTGTCTTGTCAAAGGCAATGACCTTAGCCTTGGACAACTATTCGAGCGCATCGCCTTCCCGAACCAAAAATCCGTGTTTGGTAGCGTTTCCGATTACCGCCATGATCGCCGTGGGCGTTGCCAAAACCAGTGCGCACGGGCAAAATACAACCAAAATCGTAACGGCACGGATGATCTGACCGGTAATGAGCCATGTCAGCGTCGCGGCGGAGAGGGCGATCACGACAATCCATGTTGTCCAGCGGTCGGCAAGCCCGACGATCTTTGCCTTGCCCGCATCAGCCGACTGCACTAAGCGGATCATGCGCTGAATGGAGCTGTCCTCGCCGACCTTGGTAGCTTCCATTTCAAATGCGCCGAACTGGTTGACCGTGCCGCTGGACACCGTATCGCCCACAGACTTGTCAACGGGAAGGGATTCTCCGGTCATGACCGCCTGATTGATGGAGGTCTGCCCCGAAACAATGATACCGTCCACAGGAACGCCTTCCCCGGGAAGCACGCGGATGCGATCGCCGACTCTGACCTGCTCTGCGGGAATGATCTCTCCCCTGCCGTCACGCTTGACACGCGCCGTCTGCGGTGTCAGATGCACCAGCATTTCGATCCCCGCTCTGGCTCTTGCCACGGTCAGTTCCTCAAGCAACGCACCAAGTTGCATAATGAAAGCGACTTCGCCCGCGGCAAAGGTTTCTCCGATGCAGAGCGACGCAATCAACGCTAAAGAAACCAGCACATCCGCCTTGATGTCAAAAGCCGTGACCAGTCCAATGACCGCCTCCAGAATGATGGGGATGCCGCACAGGACGATGGCGATCCACGCCGCATCGAACGGGAACGGGCCGATCTTCAGCAGGCTGCACAGGACCGCAGTCCCGGAGACCGCAAGGAACGCGATATCTTTTTTGATGCCGCCCAGTGCCAGCAGCTGTTCCAGCCTTTCCATAAACGCTTTCATAAAGACCTCTTTTATGTACCGTATGGGGTATAGGTATACTATACCCATATGGGTATGACTTGCCAAGAGGGCAAAAAAGAAAAGCAGTCGATCGACTGCTT
>USTB01000192.1 GCA_900557635.1 uncultured Eubacteriales bacterium | reverse complement strand
AAAGCAATAGTATTGTCAAGAAAGTATTTTTTCTAAATTTTTCGATTTTCGACCGCAAAACAAAAACTCCGATAAAGTCGGGGTGTGAAATATGCCAATGTATGCTACTCTGGCTGAATGTGAGCGGATCGACCTGCCATTCGGTGATGTAAACTGGATTGCTGTTACATCGACATCTGTGCTTGCGTGCGTTTGGTCCTTTCTCACGTCCATCGCCGGTCTGCCGGAGGTTGACGGAGAATCAACCGCATCAGAAAAACAATGAAAAACAGCCCCTCACCGTTGGACAATCGCCTTTGGTGAGAGGCTGTTTTTTAATTTACAGGCACTGTAACGATAAAGACGTTACGCCACACTGCAAAATGCAATGCGTGTTCGTACCTGTGCGCTATGGTGGAGACACGGGGGCTCGAACCCAGGACCTCACGGATGTGAACCGTACGCTCTGACCAGCTGAGCTATGCCTCCACGGAACACGCAATATTATACTGCTTTTCTGCGGAAAAATCAATAGACAAATTGTGAACAAATGCTGTTTTTCCTTTTGTGTGCGGACAAAGCCTTCGGTTTGGGCTTCATTTGGCGCGAAGTGTCGAAAAGCGGTTGACAATTGCGCAAAAAGCGGGTACAATACCATTGATCCCGTGATCGGGAATCCTACTTAACCGGGAGCGCCTATGACAGACGAAATCAAGAGCTTGCCGCACGATCCCGAGATTCTTCTCACCGTAACGCTGGATCTTGCGCGGCATCTGATCGAATGCGGTGCGGATATTCACCGCGCAGAGGACACGGCGTCGCGCATTTGCACGGCATACGGTGCGGCGAAGGTGGATGTTTTCTGTCTGACCTCGTTTATTTCCGCCACCGTGACCATGCCGGACGGCAGTCATGTGTCGCAGACGCGCCGCATTCATGCCGTGGGAACCGATCTATACCACATTGAAAAGCTGAACGCCCTGTCGCGTCGAATCTGTGCATCCCCCATCCCGCCCGACGAGATCCCGCCCCTCTTGGAGCAGGCGATGGCATCCCAGCCCTATCCGCTGAACATGCAGTATCTGGGCGCGGTGCTTGCCGCAGGCGGCTACGCCGTCTACTTCGGCGGCAATCTCATCGACGGCATCTCCGCCGCCGTTGTGGCGTTGATACTGACCTTTTTGCTCAGCCACCGTCCGTCCGGCATGAACCCGCTTGCCGCCACTGTCCTGCAGGCGGCATTCACGGGAATCCTGGCGGTTCTGTTTGTGTGGGCGGGCTTCGGTGTCCATGCCGACATGGTGCTCGTGGGTGACATCATGCTCATGACGCCCGGCTTGACCCTCGGCTCGGCTCTGCGCGATCTGTTATCGGGCGACACCATATCGGGTCATCTGCGTCTGATGAGCGCTCTGCTGTGTGCCGCCGCCATTGCCGCGGGCATTGCCATTTCTCTGACCGTGGTGGGAGGTCTGTTATGAAGGAAATCATCACGATGCTTCTGTCCTCGGCGGTGGGCACTGCCGGTTTCTGTATTTTGTTCCGCGCCGACCTTCGCCGCATGCCGCTGAGTGTGCTCGGCGGTGTCCTGACCTGCGCCATATATCTGCTTCTGAACCGCTTTTGGGACAATCTGTTTTTGGTCTGCATGTGCTCGTCCATGTTTGCCATGCTGTATGCCGAGGTTTTGGCGCGGCTTCGCAAGACCCCGTCGACGGTCTATCTGATTCCCGCCATCATCACCCTGATTCCCGGCGGCGCGCTCTACTACACCATGCAGAATTTAGTGATATGGGATGCGGAGCGCTTCATTCACTACGGGCTGTACACGGTGCAGACCGTTCTGGGCATTGCCGTTGGCATCATTGCCGTTGCCGCGATCTTCAGTGTGATCAATGCCGCATTCCGCAAATTCAAGGTATAAAAGTATAAAAACTATATAATCGGAGGAAACATACCATGCCTTACATTCAGGTCAACACGAATATTGCCGTCCCGTCCGACGCATCGGATACGATGAAAACCGCCTTCGGCAAGGCGATCGAGAGCTTTCCCGGGAAAACCGAGCGCTGGCTCATGGTGGAGATCAATCCGGAACGAAAAATGTACTTTCACGGTTCGGACGCGCCGTGTGCCATGGTCAACGTGGAGCTGTTCGGGAAAGCCGCAGATGCCGCTTATGACAAAATGACCGCACAGGTGACCGAGATCGTGACAGGTCAGCTCGGTATTCCCGCCGATGCGGTGTACGTGAAGTATGCAGAGGTGGGGCACTGGGGCTGGAACGGCACGAATTTCTGATTTTCCGCTCCCGATGACTGAACTTTGTACCGCGGATCGATTTCGGTCTGCGGTACTTTTTTGCGCTCAAACGGCGATGATTGCGGCGGTCGGGATTGACAAAAGCCGACGCGGATGGTATACTGATATTATGTCAGAAAAAGGAGTTTTTCCGTTATGGGATATCAATTGGAAACCACATGCGTTCAGGGCGGATACCGTCCCGGGAACGGGGAACCGCGTCAGGTTCCGATCATTCAGAGCACCACCTTCAAATATGCAACCGGCGACGACATGGGAAAGCTCTTTGATCTGGAAGCCGAGGGCTATTTCTACTCCCGTCTGGCAAATCCCACCTGCGACGCCGTCGCC
>USTB01000191.1 GCA_900557635.1 uncultured Eubacteriales bacterium | reverse complement strand
AAAGTACTCTCTCAGCGACAGGTATTCGTCCGAAATCTTTTTTGCCCATTCAATGTCGGCGTTGTCGGCATCACCCTGATTTATGCTCATGCCCGACTGATTCGTCTGATTCTGCTGACCGCGCTGGTTCGATGAATTCGTCTGATTCTGCTGATTCAGTCGGTTCTCCTCCGAGCGCGGGACGGGAACATACAGCCCGCCGTTTTGCGGGATCGCCGTACCGCCGAGGAGCATTCGGTAGCATTCGTCGTCGTTTCCCGTTCGGATGCGGATGCCCTCGATGTGGAGGAACCGCGCCACGTTGTATGTATAGGAGCTGAGCGGGCGGTCGAATGCGTCATTGGTGTGCGCGGCGACTAAATAGGTGCCGTCGCCGTACCCCGTGACCAGCAGGGAATGATAGTAGTCGTCGGGTGAGGTGCCGAGCTGAATGATGTCGCCGATGGTCAGCCCTCCCGGCTCGGTTTCGCTTCCGAACGGACCGATATCCTGATTCCCCGTGAGAAATCTCCACAAAAAGCTCACGCCCGTCCATGCCGCCGCCCTGTCGGTTGGCGACACGTAGTACCAGCCTACGTCCCGTGTAAAATTCATGACACAGGCACCGGCTAAAATGCACTGTGAGATGAAATTGGTGCAGTCGCCGCCCTGTCCCGTGTAGTTTTCGAACAGCGGACTGCGGGAAAATGCCCATTTTTCGGCATAAGACCGCGCGCGTTCCCGATTGTACGGTTTCAGTGAAAACATAGCTATGTCCCTTCCGCAACGGTATTTTTAACCATGTTATGCGGCAAGAGAGAAAGGGTGACGGGACGAAATGCCATTGATCGGATACCATAAGCCAAACGACGTGATAAAGCCTTGATTATATCGGGCGGCTGACGGCTATCATATGCAATAATTATACATTCAGATTTTCCAAATCAAGAAAGGAACATGAAAAACATGCAGGTAACAAAGGACATTCTGTATATAGGCGTCAACGACCATTCCGTAGATCTTTTTGAGGGGCAGTATACGGTCCCGCGTGGGATGTCATATAATTCTTATCTCATCAGGGACGAAAAGATCGCGGTCATGGACACGGTGGACCGTAATTTCACCCATGAATGGCTCGACAACATTGTCGCCGCACTGGACGGAAGAAAGCCGGATTATCTCATCATTCAGCACGTAGAACCCGATCATTCGGCGAATATTGCGAGCTTTCTGCGAGTATATCCCGACACCGTTCTGGTCGCAAACAAAAAGGCGCACGCCATGATTGACCAATTCTACGGAGAGGGCTTGGCGAAAAACCGTCTCACGATCTCGGACGGCGAAACGCTGTCGCTGGGTCGCCACACCCTCACCTTTGTCTTTGCACCCATGGTGCACTGGCCCGAGGTCACCGTGACCTATGACGCCGCCGACCGCATTCTGTTCTCTGCCGACGGCTTCGGCAAATTCGGTGCTTTGGACATCGACGAGCCGTGGGCGGACGAGGCGCGGCGCTATTATATCGGCATTGTGGGGAAATACGGCCCGCAAGTGCAGAGCCTTCTCAAAAAGGCGGCGGCACTGGATATTCAGACCATCTGCCCGCTCCACGGTCCCGTGCTCACCGAAAACATCGGGTATTACGTGAACCTGTATCAGACGTGGTCGTCCTATGCGGCGGAAAGCGAGGGCGTGTGCATCGCCTACACCTCGGTTTACGGCAACACGAAAAAGGCGGTGGAGCTGTTGGCGGACGAACTGCATAAGCGCGGCTGTCCGCATATTGCGGTGCACGATCTTGCCCGCTGTGATACGGCAGAGGCGGTGGCGGACGCATTCCGTTACCAAAAGCTGGTCTTGGCGACCACGACCTACAACGCCGGACTGTTTCCCTTTATGCGGCAGTTTGCGGATCACCTGACCGAGCGCAATTTCCAGAACCGCACAGTGGGCTTTATCGAAAACGGGACATGGGCGCCGCTTGCCGCAAAGCAGATGCACGCGAAGCTCGAGCCGTGCAAGAATCTCACCTTTCTGAATACCACGGTCTCCATCCGTTCCTCTCTCAGTGCCGAAAACCGCACTGCGATCTCCGATATGGCGGACGAGCTTTGCCGCGAATATCTGGCACAGCGGAGCGATACCGCCGACAAGAACGATATGACCGCGCTCTTCCGCATCGGCTACGGCTTATATGTGGTAACGAGCAACGACGGTAAGCGTGATAACGGTCTGATATTGAATACCGTGACGCAGGTTTCGGACAGCCCCAATCGGATCGCGGTCAACATCAATAAGTCCAATTATTCGCATCACGTCATCAAGCAGACCGGCATTCTCAATGTCAACGTTCTCACCGTGGACACGCCGTTCAGCGTCTTTGAGACCTTCGGCTTCCAAAGCGGCAGAAACACCGATAAATTCGAGGGATGGACACCCGTCCGTTCCGACAACGGACTGATGATCCTGTCCAAGTATATCAATGCCGCCATTTCCTTGCGCGTGGAGGACTATGTGGATCTTGGTTCTCACGGCATGTTCATCTGCTCTGTGACCGAAGCGCGCGTGATGAGCGACCGCGAGACTATGACTTATGCATATTATCAGGAGCATGTGAAGCCCAAGCCTCAGACCGAGGGCAAACGCGGTTATGTCTG
>USTB01000190.1 GCA_900557635.1 uncultured Eubacteriales bacterium | reverse complement strand
GATTTGCCTGCCGAAAAACTGTATAATTCCCGCATACCGCATCTCTGTGAAGCCAAAACCCTCCCCCCTCTCAAAAGGTTTTGGGGATTGTTAAGACCCTTTCCCAAAAGGGTCTTAACCGGGGTTCGGGGCAGAGCCCCGCGCGTCCCCCGCGTACCCCCTCATCCCCGCATCCACTGAAAAATCGCCGCTGAGCGGCAGAACGGAGTCAATTGCATGAACGAAAAAGAAGTAGCCGAACTGCGTAGACAGCTTCGCGCGCAAAAGAGTAACATATCGGGTGTCCAAGGCTGTTGCGTCAACGAGCGCGGCGAGATCACGGGACGCTTTTCACAGTCCTTTCTGAGCATGACCGAGGAGGAAACGGACGAGCTTTTGGGGGTACTGCGCAAGGTGCTCTCGGGCGGTCTGGGGCGCAACCTGTACGACGTAGCGTTCCCAAACAACGACGTTCTGCACGGCACGGAGCATCAGCGGCTGACCCTTTTGCGGGATTCCGAGCTGAAGGACAACGAAGCTCTGGAAAGCCTGTACGAGGCGATCGCGGCATCGGTTTCCTTAGACTGCCGCTACCTGATCCTGCTTGCGAGCGAACGGTACGACGTATTCCACCGTCACCGCGACGGCAGTGCGGAGGAGGATTCGTCCTCGGTGTTCCGTTACATCATATGCGCCATCTGCCCCATCAAGCAGGGAAAGGCGGCGCTGGGCTTCACGGGCGAGAGCAGTCCGTTCCGCAACATTGCGGCAGGCTCGATGGTCGGCGCGCCCGAGGCGGGATTTCTGTTTCCCGCATTTGATGATCGGGCGGCAAATATTTACAACGCCCTGTTTTACACGCGCGATACCGGACGCGATTGCAGTACCTTTATGGAGCAGGTGTTCCACGTCGAGCCGCCTATGCCGGCGGGGGTGCAAAAGACCACCTTCCGCTCCGTGCTCACCGAAGCCATGGAGGACGCATGCACCATGGAGGTAGCGGAGGCGGTGCGCGAACAGCTTTCCGATCTCATGGAGGAGCACAAGGCGTCGCGGGAGCGGGAGCCGCTTCTGATCTCCAAGGACGTCATATCGGGCGTTCTGCGCGACTGCGATGTGGAGGAAGCGAAGGTGGAGACCTTCTCGCGCCGCTACGACGAGGAATTCGGTGTGGGCACCGAGGTACCGCCGCGCAATCTGATCGACCCGGGGAAGTACACTCTGCAAACGCCCGATGTGGACATCCGTGTGAATCCGCAACGCCCCGATCTGGTCACCGTGCGCGTGATCGACGGCGTGAAATACATACTTGTGCGCGCCGATCAGGACGTGACCCTGAACGGCATGAATATTTCCATCACCTGACCGCGCGCCGACACAAACGCACGCGGCACAGCCGTGACGGACAAGCAAATCGAGAAAGACGGTGATCCCATGAAGATCAAAACCGAAACCATGTCATACGAAAAGGTGCTCTCTCTACCCAAGGTAATTCCGTTTTTGCCGCGGCATCCCGACCCGCTCCTGCGTGCGGCGGTGCGTGCGGCATCGGCGTCGGAGCTGAAGGCGGTACACTTTCGGCACCGCGAGATCGGTATGGAGCGTCTGCGCGCCGATGAGCCGTGTCTCATCCTCATGAACCATTCGTGCTTTCTCGATCTGAAGATCGCGTTCACGATCTTTCGGCACCGTCCCTTTAACATTGTGTGCACCTCGGACGGCTTTGTGGGCAAAAAGGGTCTGATGCGGCGGCTGGGGTGTATCCCCACCAAGAAATTTGTGCCCGAGCTGGATCTTCTGCGGGACATCCAATATTGTCTCCGCACCCTGAAAACCTCGGTGCTCATGTTTCCCGAGGCAAGCTACAGCTTCGACGGCACCGCCACGCCCCTGCCCGACAGCCTCGGCAGATGCTTAAAGCACCTCAAGGCGCCCGTGGTCATGGTGCGCACTCACGGCGCATTCCTGCGCGACCCGCTGTACAACAGCCTGCAATTGCGCGATGTGGACGTATCCGCAGACGTGGAATATCTGCTGTCGCCCGAAGAGATCGCGCAAAAATCGACGGAAGAACTGAACGGCATTTTGCGTCAATGCTTCACCTTCGATTATTTTCGATGGCAGAAGGAAAACCGCATCCTTGTGGACGAGCCGTTCCGTGCGGATCACCTTAACCGCGTGCTGTACCAATGTCCGCACTGCGGCGTCGAGGGGCACATGACGGGATGCGGCATCACCCTGCGGTGTAACGCCTGCGGCAAGGAATATGAGCTGACCGAAGAAGGGAACATGCGCGCAAAGACAGGTGAAACCGAAATTTCCCACATTCCCGACTGGTACGCGTGGGAGCGGGAGCAGGTGCGCAAGGCGATTGCCGACGGTACATACCGTCTCGACGTTCCGGTGAAGATCGGCATGATGACCGATTACCGCGCCATTTACATGGTGGGAGAGGGGCGGCTTGTCCACACGTCGGACGGGTTTACCCTCACCGGTTGCGGCGGCGCACTGGAATACTCCCAAAAGCCGCTTGCCTCCTACAGTCTGTATGCCGATTACTACTGGTACGAGCTGGGCGACATGATCTGCATCGGCACGCGCGACATCCTCTACTACTGTTTTCCGCAGTCGGGCGGCGATGTGGTCGCCAAAACCCGTCT
>USTB01000189.1 GCA_900557635.1 uncultured Eubacteriales bacterium | reverse complement strand
GTGTGGAGCGCGCCGTCGCCGTTTATCGGGAGCTGTACTTTTCCCCGCAGAACGGCGGGACGCCGAATTGAGATATCCCCCAAGCGGAGCATGCTTCCGCGATCAAAATATAGATAATATAATCAAACAGAAAGGATATGAAAATCGATGGAAAACCTGAATGTGAAGGAGCTGCGCGACACCCTGAGCGCGACCCCGAAAAATGCGTGGGAGGTTTTGAGTGAGGACGACCGCCGCGATCTGTACGCTTACTGTGACCGTTATCTTTCCTTTATCTCCGCAAACAAGACCGAGCGGGAGACCGTCCGCTCCGCCGTCGCCATGGCACAGAAGGCGGGATATACCGAGTATAGCTTCGGCATGCCCCTGCGCCGCGGCGAAAAGTATTATTTCAACAATCGCGGCAAGTCCCTGTTCCTCTTTGACATGGGCACCGATGCCCGCTCCTACGATCTGCGCATTGCCGCCGCGCACGTCGATGCTCCCCGTCTTGACTTAAAGCAGAATCCCCTGTACAGCGATTCCGGTCTTGCCATGCTCAAGACCCATTACTACGGCGGCATCAAAAAGTATCAGTGGGCAACCGTCCCGCTTGCCCTCCACGGCACCGTGATCCGTCAGGACGGCTCCTCGGTGGACGTGGTTCTGGGTGAGGATCCCTCCGATCCTGTGTTCTACATTTCCGATCTTCTGCCCCATCTCGGCAAGGATCAAATGCAGAAGACCCTGGCAGACGGCATCACGGCAGAACAGCTCAACCTGATCTGCGGCTCCCGTCCCATTGAGGGCACGGACGAAGAGGAAGGGGACACTGTCGCTCTGCGCTTCCTGTCCCTGCTTCACGAGAAATACGGCATCACCGAGCGCGATCTGCTGACCGCCGAGCTGTGCGCCGTTCCTGCGGGCAATGCACGCTTTGTGGGTCTGGACCGTTCGCTTCTGGCAGGCTACGGTCATGACGACCGCATCTGCGCATACTCCGCGCTGACCGGTCTGCTCCGCACCGATTCCTCTTCCTCCCCCCGCATGGTCATCCTCGCAGATAAGGAGGAAATCGGTTCGGTGGGTAACACCGGCATGCGTTCCGCCGTGCTGGACGATCTGCTGACCGCCATTGCATCCGCCTGCGGCGTCACGTCCGCACAGCTCCGTGCCAATGCGCTCTGCCTGTCCGCCGACGTTGCCGCGGCATTCGATCCCACCTTTGCCAATGTTTACGACAAGCGCAATTCCGCATACGCAGGCAACGGTCTTGCCGTGTGCAAGTTCACCGGCGCACGCGGTAAATCCGGTGCTTCCGACGCTTCCGCCGAGACCGCCGCACGTGTCCGCGATCTCTTCGACCGCAACGATGTGGTCTGGCAGATGTGCGAAATGGGCAAGGTCGATCAGGGCGGCGGCGGTACCGTCGCGGCATACCTGGCAGACCTGAACATCGACGTTCTTGATGTGGGCGTGGCGCTTCTTTCCATGCACGCACCCTGCGAGCTGGCATCCGCTGCCGACCTGTATATGGCACACCGCGGCTTCTCCGCCTTCTTTGCGGGCAAATAATGAAGGAAAAGCTGCAAGAGGCGCAGGCGCGGTATGAGGCGCTTTGTGCCGAGGCGTCCCTGCCGCAAGCCGTCTCCGATCCCGTCCGTTACCGTGAGCTGACGCGGGAGCTGAGCACGCTGGAGCCTGTGGTGAGTGCCTACCGCCGACTCTGCCGCGCGGAGCAGGAGGAGCAGGAGGCACGGGAGCTGATGCAGGACGCCGAGAGCGATTCCGGTCTGCGCCGCATGGCGGAGGAGGAAATGCACGCCGCGCGTCATGCGCAGGAGGACATCCGAAAGGAGCTGCTCGTGCTTCTGCTCCCGCACGATCCCAACGACGATAAGAACGTCATCATGGAGATCCGTGCGGGTGCGGGCGGCGAGGAAGCGGCGTTATTTGCCGCCGTCCTCTACCGCATGTACACCATGTATGCCGCCTCGGCGGGGTTTTCCGCCTCGGTCATTTCCGCCAACGAAACGGGCTTGGGCGGCTACCGTGAAATTTCCTTTCTCATCGAGGGCAAGGGCGCTTATTCGCGTCTGAAATACGAATCCGGCGTACACCGCGTCCAGCGTGTGCCCGAGACCGAGTCGAGCGGACGCATCCACACCTCCACGGTGACGGTGGCAGTCCTGCCCGAGGCGGAGGAAATCGAGGTGGAAATCCGCGATTCCGACATCCGTGTAGAGACCATCAAGAGCAGCGGCGCGGGCGGTCAACATGTCAACAAGACCGAATCGGCGGTTCGTCTCATCCACATCCCGTCGGGCATCGTCATTGAGTGTCAGGACGAACGTTCCCAGTTCAAGAACCGCGACAAGGCGATGAAGCTGCTCCGCACCCGTCTGTTTGACCAAAAGCAAGCCGAGCAGAATCAAAAGATCGCGTCCGAGCGCCGCAGTCAGGTCGGCTCGGGGGATCGCAGTGAGCGGGTGCGCACCTACAACTACCCGCAGAGTCGGGTCACCGATCACCGCATCGGTCTGACCCTGCACTCGTTAGAGAGCTTTCTCAACGGCGACATCGGGCAGATGCTCGATGCGCTGGGTGCTGCAGATACCGCCGAAAAGCTACGCGCCTCCGGCTCGGCACAGGCGTGAACCGAGGTGCACAGCCAAGCCCCGCGTCGGTCGCCGCCGTCCCCGACGGCGG
>USTB01000188.1 GCA_900557635.1 uncultured Eubacteriales bacterium | reverse complement strand
GATTTGCGCCGTACTTTACCGACCACACCGTAGGCGTGTACCCTGTTGATGCGTCCGGCGTGCCGTATGCCGCCGCCACCTTCGCCTCCAAGGGCGATATCATCACCGATCTCCACGAGGATATGGCGGCAGAGCAAAAGGCAAGAACCACGTATGACAATTTGCTTCGGCTTTCCGACGATGCCGACGTGACCGACGTTCTCCGCTTCCTGAGAGAGCGGGAGATCGTACACTACCAGCGCTTCGGCGAAGGGCTTGCACGCACGACCGAGCGTCTGAATTCCAGAAACTATTACGCATGCAATCCGTCGTTTGACAAAAACTGTCCCTGCAAGTCGCGGGAAGACAGCAACTGCACGGAATAACCGTACAATCGTTGCGTGAAACAACCGCGCAAATGACCCCATAAGGCAATTACGGCTCCGGAGCATCTTCCGGAGCTGTAATTATTTTAGCGTGCAATTGTGATTCAGAGGAAAACCGTGATTTCGGGGAAAATGCGGAAGTCACCTTCACGCATGACACGGCGGCAGTCATTTGCGCATATGCCGAACGATACATAGGGATGACCGTCGCGTGCAGACAGAGAGATATGTGCGTTGCGCCGACAGACGCCCGAGGGTCACCAGATACGGTTCGTCGGCTCTTCGGGCGGCGGCAGCTCCTCCTCGGGGAGCGGTTCGTCGTTCTCCAGAAGCTCAAACAGGGATCTCGGCGGCTCATTCTCAAAAAACGTGATCTGATTTTCGTTTCGGGGCGCGGTCGATTGTCTGAGATAAACGCGGAACGGCACGCCGTGGATCTTGCATCGGGAAATCATGTATGCGGTGCCCGTGGAGTGTCCGTCCCAAAAGGCGACCATCATATCCGCCATCTCGATGATCCTGTCGTTACGGACGAGCGGCGCGCGGGAGCCGTATGACGAATAATCGGGCAATATCTCGATATACTCGATGGAGTGCATGAGCGCATAGGTCTTTGCGATCCGATCCACGCCGCGTGCGCCTCCGGAAATGATGGCAGTCAGTCCGTCCGGCAGATAGGACGAAAAATCGGAAATCTCGCGGATGCCGCGCGACCCGATGACCGCGACCTTCATTGCGGCTTTTCGGATACCGTCAGGGTCTGCGCCAGCTTTCTGCCCATGAGGACGCCCATCACGGACGCCATCATCAGTCCGCGTGTCCAACCGGAGGAGTCACCGAGGCAGTGCAGATTCGGAACATTGGTGTTCAGGTCGGTATCCATTTTGATTCTGTTGGAATAGAATTTCAATTCGGGAGAATACAGAAGGGTCTCTCTCGCGGCAAATCCGGGCACCACGGCGTCCACCGCACCGATGAAGTTAATGATATTGAGCATTGCGCGATACGGCATAGCGGACGTGATATCTCCCGCAACGGCATCGGGCAGGGTGGGACGCACGTTGGAGAAGGACAGTTCCTTCTGCCACGTTCTCTTGCCGTCCAGAATATCGCCGTAGCGCTGTACCATGATATGACCGTTGCCGAGCATATTGGTCAGCTCGCCCACCTTTTGCGCATAGGCGATGGGCTGATTAAAGGGAACGCTGAAGTTGTGGGAGCAAAGAATGGCGAGGTTCGTGTTCTCGCTTTTCAGCTCCTTATAGGAATGTCCGTTGACCACGGCAAGTCCGTTATCGTAATTTTCCTGTGCCACAAATCCGCCCGGATTCTGGCAGAAGGTTCTGACCTTATTGCGGAAGGGCTGGGGATAGCCGATGAGCTTGGACTCGTACAGACACTCGTTGACGGTCTCCATGACCTCGTTGCGCACCTCGACACGCACGCCGATATCCACGGTGCCCGGAACATGCGCAATGTTATATTTCGAGCAGATCTGCTCCAGCCAGTCGGCACCGCGGCGTCCGGTTGCAATGACTGTGCGCTCTGCCAGAATTTCGAGCGTGGTCTCGCCGCTCTTGACCACGACGCCGCAACAGGTATCGTTTTTCAGCACCAAGCCTGTGCACTCCGTGCGGAACATCATTTCCACGCCGCGTTGCAGAAGATCCTGCTCGATGTCGTAATAGATCTTCTGCGCCTTTTCGGTTCCGAGGTGACGGATGGGGCAATCCACTAACTTCAAGCCCGCACCGATGGCGCGCAGACGGATCTTTTTGATCGCCTCACTGTCGGAAACGCCCTCCACGTGGGGGTCGGCGCCGTAGGAAAGGTAGATACCGTCGGTATAGGAGATCAGCTCCTGCGCCAGCTCATCCCCGATCAGCTCGGGAAGCTGACCGCCCACCTCATCGGAGAGGGAGAGCTTGCCGTCCGAGAATGCGCCCGCACCCGAAAATCCAGTGGTGATATTGCATTCGGGGCAGTTCACGCATGTCTTGGTCACGCTTTTCGGACAGCGTCTGTCCTCCACGGGCTTACCCTTTTCAATGAGGCAGATGCGGGTCTGCGGCTTATGTAAAAGCAGTTCATACGCCGTAAAGATACCGGCAGGGCCTGCACCGACAATAACAAGATCGTATTTTTTCATGATAATTCTCCTCGAAATTCCATTTCAAAATTCTATTTCAAAATTCTGTTTCAAAATTCTATTTCGTTCGGCTCGGTGGACGATGGCTGTGCTGACGGTCTCTCGGTGTGTACGGTTGCCACAAAGTCGGAAAACTGCTTGTTCGGATTCTGCGTCAGAAGATTCAGAATGGTCATATAATCGCGGATCA
>USTB01000187.1 GCA_900557635.1 uncultured Eubacteriales bacterium | reverse complement strand
CCTGCGGGAATCGGCGTGAAATTCGCTGATCGCGGAAGGCAGACTGTGGTCGTATGCGGCGACGGAAGTTTTCAGATGATGATGAACGAGCTGTCCACTGCGGTAGGCAACGGCATAGACATCAAGATCGTTTTATTTAACAATCGTAAGCTGGGCATGGTGAATGAAATTCAGAAAAAAGCTTATTCTGCGGGGCCTTATGCGGTGCATATGCCGGAAACGCCGGATTTCTGCAAGCCCGCAAGGAGAAGGGCGGTCATTTCGGAAAAACCGGAGTCCGCAGGCTTTTCCGGCTCGATCTTTTGCGGCGGCGCGGGTGCATCCCGTTCCGTGACTGCGGGCGGCTCCTGCGGGGACGGCGCATCGGGTGCGGGGGTGTGCGCAGGCGGGGGAGGCGCGGGCGTTCCGTATGTAATTTTGGGAACGGACAGAGGCAGATCGCCCGTCGGCAGGCTGTCCTGCTCTATGGGGATCGTCGGTGTGACGGGAGCGGGCGTCGGCGCGGGCGCGGAAACGTCGGTCAGCGCGGGCTTCAGCATGTCTCCCTCGCGCTCCTTCTGCTCCTTTTTCAGGAAGCGATCCTCCACGGGCACAAAGGCGGTGCGGAGACCCTCTCCGCGCTTCATGAGGGCGGATTCCCCGCCGAGCTTCATTTCGGGGTTGGTCATCTGCGCCACCAGAGTATTGCGCACGGCGCAGTATACGGCGTCAAAGACCACTCTTTCGTTGGAGAATTTCACCTCGAGCTTTGTGGGGTGCACATTCACGTCCACAAGCGCG
Source organism: uncultured Eubacteriales bacterium (assembly GCA_900557635.1). The sequence goes on along the minus strand of USTB01000187.1, from coordinate 1,935 downwards.
GGATGAATGCGGATATTGAGCACACAGCAGGGGAATTTCTCGGTGAAGAGATAGGAGCGGAACGCCTGCTCCAGTGCGGCGGATGCGGTGTTGCATTTGACGTATCTGCCGTTGATGAAGAAGTTTTCCAGATTGCGGTTGCCGCGCACATTGTCGGGTCTGCCGATGAAGCCTTGTATCGAGATGCCGTCGGTCATAAAGTCAACGGGCATCAGCTTTTTTACAAATTCACGCCCCATGATGGCGTAAACGGCGCTGGACAGCTTGCCGTCGCCCACGGTGGTGAACCGCACATTGCCGTCCGAGAGAAAGCGGAAGGCGACGTCCGGACGGGAAAGCGCCAGCTTTTCCACCACGGCGGCGACGGCGTTTGCCTCGGTCTGATCCTTTTTCAGGAATTTGCGCCGCGCGGGAACGTTGGCAAACAGCTCCTCCACAATGACCGTGGTGCCCTTCTGACAGCCGCAGTCCGAAATGTCGGGCGATTTCCCGCCGTAGCTCTCCAGAAGCGTTCCGGTCTTGCCGTCCGCCGTGCGCGTCATGATGCGCAGATGGGAGACCGACGCGATGGCGGCAAGCGCTTCGCCGCGAAAGCCGAGGGTCAGAATGCCGTCAAGATCTGCGGCGGTCTGAATTTTACTGGTCGCATGGCGCAGAATGGAGACTGCGACGTCGTCCCGCTCCATGCCGCGTCCGTCGTCGGTCACGCGGATGAGGGAAATGCCGCCGTTTTTAATTTCCACCGTCACCGATTTCGCACCGGCATCGATGGCGTTTTCCAAAAGCTCTTTGACGGCGGAGGCGGGACGATCCACCACCTCGCCCGCCGCAATGAGGTTGGCAACCGAAAAATCAAGTACATGGATGGCGCCCATACGGCATTTTCCTCCTTATTTTCGTTAGGGCTTTACTGCATAATTCCGATGGTGCAATTGTGCGGTGAAGCCTTATGTTCTTTTCGTGTTTATGCATATGTTTTGGGAATATGGCGGTTCTTTCCGAATGAAAAGCGGAATTCCCGCCGCGCGGGGCGTATGCCCCCGTTTTTTGTATTATGTTATGCCTCAGCGCGCTTTTTGAGGTCGTACAGAACGTCGAGCGCTTCGCGGGGGGAGAGGGAATCCACGTCCAGGGAACGCAGTTTTTCCCGCAGTTCGTCCGCCGAAAGCTCCGAAAACGTGACGGCGATCGGTTCGTCGCTCTCCCTCCCCTCTGCGGGGGCGGGGGCGATGATGGCGTCGCTCTTGGCTTCGAGAGAAGCCAGCACCTGACGCGCGCGGCGGATGACGTCGTTCGGGACGCCTGCCAGCTTTGCCACCTCGATGCCGAAGCTGTCGTCCGCCGAGCCGCGCAGGATCTTGCGCAGGAAGATGATATCGTCGCCGCGCTTGCGTGCCGAGATGTAATAATTCACGATGCCCGGGTGATCCTGCGCCATGGCGGTCAGCTCGTGGTAGTGGGTGGCAAACAGGGTCTTTGCCCCGATCTTTTTGCCGATGGAATATTCCGCCACCGCCTGAGCTAAGGACATGCCGTCAAAGGTGCTGGTGCCGCGTCCGATCTCGTCGTAAATAATGAGGGAACGGCGGGTGGCGTTCTTTAGGATATATGCCACCTCGTTCATTTCCAGCATGAAGGTGGACTGCCCCGACGCCAGATCGTCTGAGGCACCGACACGGGTGAACACACGGTCGACCAAGCCCACGCGGGCATCCGATGCAGGAACGAACGAGCCGATCTGCGCCATAATCACGATGAGCGCCACTTGACGCATGTAGGTGGATTTGCCCGCCATGTTCGGACCGGTGATGAGCGCCAGACGGTTATGTGCGGTATCTAAGGCGGTGTCGTTCGGCACAAAACAGCCGTCCTTCACCACCTGCTCCACCACGGGATGTCTGCCCTCGCGGATGGTCAGGGTCTCCGAGACCTCGA
>USTB01000186.1 GCA_900557635.1 uncultured Eubacteriales bacterium | reverse complement strand
TTTCCTCCACAAAGACCATGTCCTCAATACGGACACCGAAGCGCCCGGGCAGGTAAATACCCGGCTCTGCCGTGACCACATGACCGCATTCCAGACGCTTATCTGCGGGAGCGGCGGGCGAAAGACGGGGTGATTCATGGATGAACAGACCCACGCCGTGACCCAGACCGTGACCGAAATACTCGCCGTATCCGGCATCGGCGATGATCCGACGCGCCGCGGCGTCCGCATCACGGCAGAGCGCGCCCTTGTGCATAGCTTCGATCGCCGCATTCTGCGCGTCTGCCACGGTCTGATATACCCGACGCATCTCGTCGTCGGGCTGACCGATGCACACGGTGCGCGTCATATCCGAGCAGTAGCCGTTTTTGATCGCGCCGAAATCCATGGTCAGAAATCCGCGCTGGATCTTTACGGGACGCGGCACGCCGTGCGGGAGGGACGATGCCTGTCCGGACACGGCAATGGTCTCAAAGGAATTGCCCGAGGCACCGAGACGGCGCATGCGCATGTCCAGCTCAAATGCCAGCTCCTGCTCGGTCATGTCGGTCGAGATGATACCGAGCACCTCGCTCAGCGCCTGCTCGGCAATGCGCTGTGCGGCAATGATCTCTTCCCTTTCCTTGGGCGATTTGAATTCGCGGAGATTTAAGATCAGCTCGTTTACGGGGACAAAACAGGTGTCGGGAAGGCGCTTTTGCCACTCCGCCAGCTCATGGCAGGTCATGGAGCGATCCTCGTAGCCGAGAGAACGGATGCCCGCGCCCAGCAACAGGTGGCGCAGACCCGCGATCCCGTCGGCATCGGTCAGCGCGATCTTAATTTCGGGATCGACCTGCTTCCGTGCCGCCTCGGTATAGCGGGAATCGGTATAGATCACCGCCTCGTCGGGCGTGATCAAGAGAAATCCGTCGGTATAGTGAAAGCCCGTGAAATAGTACAGGTTCAGTTCGTCGGTCACAAGGACGGCTTCGGGGACTGTTCCCAGCTTTTGCTGTAAGCGTTTGATTGCTTCTGTCATGATTGACTTCTTCTCCTTTGCTATTTATGCTTGCTGTGCAAGAAATTTTTCGTAATCGCGTTGCATGGTCAGCGCATCGTCCGCCATGGTGCCGTCCGATTCGCAGATGATGCGCGGGGTCAGTCCGTTTTTGGCGATCACCGCCATGAGCGGCTCGTGGAACGGTCCGAAATCGGTGTCGGCAAAGGTCAGATGGCGCTTTTCTCCCGCGCCCGTGTATTCGATGTGCGAGAAGTGACAATGCAGGGTCTTTGCCTTTTCAGCGCCGAGGGCGTGATCGATGCTGTCGAACACGCGCATGTAATCGTCCTCGGTGACAAAATACCCGCCCAGGTTCCGCGCGTTCAGATGTCCGAAGTCCACCACGGGATAGAGGCGTTCGTCCATGGTGCAAAGGTCGATGACCTCCTCCAGCGTTCCGAGCTGATTGCACTTCCCCATGGTCTCGATGCCGATGCGGATGCCGTCCGCCGAAATTTCGGACAGGATCACGGACAGATTTTCCCGATTCCGCCGCAGTGCCTCCGCACGATCCAGCTTCATGACACTGCCCGTATGGATCACGATGCGATCCGCACCCAGTGCATGCGCGGCGTCCACGCTCTGACGGACGTAATTGAGGGTCTTTTGCACCGATTCCGGCGCGGTGTTGGTCAGGGAAATGAAGTACGGCGTATGCAGTGAGACGCGAATGCCGTACTGCGCCGCCTCCGCACCGATTTTGCGGTAGGTCTCCGCACTGCCGTTGACCCCCTTGCCGCACGAATATTCATAGGCGCCCAGACCCATTGCGGCAAGCCAGCGCATGATCTGCCATGTGCTCTTATTTCCTTCGTCATAGAACCGTTGGGGATTGCCCGCAGGTCCGAATAATGCGCGTTCCATTCGCTTGATCTACCTCGTTTTCACTCCTGCACGGAGGAGCATCTGACAATGTTGGGACGGTACGCCTCGCCGTGCCGACGTGCATAGCGGCGCAACACCGGAATCTCGAAAAACCGCTTCATGCGGAAAAACAGGGATCGCTTATCACGGATCGGCTTGACCAAAAAGCAACGCAGACCCAGACGCTTCCCCGCGTAAATATCGGTGAAGATCTGATCGCCGAGCAGTGCCGTCGTCTCGGGGTCGGTTTTCATATATTCCATGGCGCGCCGAAGCTCCCGTCCGCCCGGCTTTCCGCTTTTCCACGCGTAAAAGCAGTCGGTTCCGGCGCAAAAGCGCTCCACCCGTTCCCGATCGTTATTCGACACAAAAGCGACGGCGATCCCGCGCGACGCTAGCCCCTCCATCCAGTTACGCACGGCGGGGGTCGGCTCTGGGTCGTCATAGGTGACAAGGGTGTTATCGATATCGCAGATCAAGCCGCGGATACCGAGCTGTGCCAGGTGCTCGGGTGTGATCTCGCGGTAGGTGTCATGGTATTCATCGGGAATGAAACGATCCGGCATGCTGTCCTCCAACAGAATTTATCACCCCATTTTCCCATAGCTTTCCTCCGTTTGCAAGAGGTTTTGCATGATCGGATCATGAACATTTTCAAAACGGCGCCGCGGCGGCACCGCAACGGCATAGCACGGGTCGTATCAAAAAAGCGCGGCGGCAGGGTGTAAGACATCCTGCCGCCGTAAAGCTTGCTTATTTGCCGATAAGATCCATAATGGTCTGTTTGCCGTACACGCTCTCCCAGTCCTTCTCGAAAT
>USTB01000185.1 GCA_900557635.1 uncultured Eubacteriales bacterium | reverse complement strand
ACAACGGCAACGCCCGAGATCGCAAGGAATGCAATGTCCTTTTTGATTCCTCCGAGCGCCATGAACGCCTCGAGCTTCTCCATAACTCGCTTCACAAATGTATCTCCTTTCGATACCGTATGGGGTATACGTATAGTATACCTATATGGGTATACTTTGTCAAGAGGAAACACGAAAAAAGTCAGCCCGTTTGGACTGACTTTTTGAAATAAGGTCCGAATTTCGGCTACTGGACGTATTACTGCATATTGGCGAAGCGTTCCACGGCTTTGGTAAAGCTCTCAATGGTCTTGTCAGCATCGCCGTGCTGAATGCCGTCGCGGACGCAGTGCTGAATGTGCCCCTCCAACACGACCTTCCCGCAACCGTTGAGCGCGGACTTTGCGGCATTGATCTGTGCCAAAACATCCTCGCAGGGCACGTCCTCATCCACCATTCGGTCAATGGCTTGTACCTGCCCGATGATCTTTTTCAGGCGGCGGTGCAGATTTTCCGCATCCATACACTGTTTCATGACTGTATCCTCCATACTGTAAGGGGTATGTGTTCATTATACAGCCCGAACGCCGTTTTGTCAATATACGATGTGGCATCTTTTTTCGACTCCCACAACAGCCGTCACGCCTCTGCGGAGCAAGTGTTGCGACGGTTAAGCAGGAAGAATATCAGCGCGGTGACACCGCCCGATGCCAGAATGATCAGCAGATCGACGGGGGCAAAGACGATTGCGGGGATACCGTCGAACAGGAATCCTGTGCCGAAGCGGTACAAATGCCGATTCAGGAGGATCATTTCTCCAATGTACATCAGGAGGGTCGTGAAGGCGGCAGTGACCGACGGGATCCAAACCGAAACAAGCCTGCGCTTTCCCAAGAGGAACGAACCGACGAACACACCGACAGTGACACCCAGCAGGATAAAGAACACTGCCATGAGGGAAGCCGACACGGCTGACACCTGAATGTTTCCGTCTCTCCAGAACGCCGTGAAACAGGCGAGGATGCACAGTCCGAGGAAGGCGAGAGAACAACCCGATTGCAGGATCAGGGATTGCAGACGCTTCCCTTCTCCGGATTTTGTCATCCTGCCGAATCCGTACAGGCAGTTCAGAATCGAAAGGATCAGAACAGCAGATATGATGTAGAAGTGCATCTTAAATCCGGAATTGTAGTTTCCCATAAGAATATCGACTGCGGTCTGCGTCTTGTATGTCGTGGTCAGGGTCTCCGGCGGGACATAGCACATAAACATCTGCCAGTCCTCAAGCGTTGCGACGGTTTCGGTCGAGGTCACGACCACTCTTTGCTCAAACAGTAGCTCGGAGGCAAGGAACACCGCGATTGCCGAAGCCGCGCCGCCGACAAACGCAAAACGCCGAAGCACGCGCATAAAGACGGGCATCAGGAATACTGCCGCAATCACGGCAAGGCAGATCGGGGTGTACGGAATGATATATTTCGGATAATTTTCCTTCATCACCGTGCCGTCGGTGATCATGTCGGCAATGACCCGAACCCCCATAGACAGCGGATAATACGAGGCAATCAAAACGCCGATGCAAGTGAACAGCCAATAGAAACGGAATTTTCTGCTTTTCATGTTACTTCTCCTTTCAGCCTGCATTTGTCAGTAATACGTAGCAAACAGCGGCGATCAGCACCGCAAATACCGCAAGTGAAAATCGGGTCAATTTCCGAAATGACAGAATGTTTTCGATCCTTGTGCGTATTTTTGCACCGCCGAAGGCAGAAGCAAATACCACAGTTCCCTGTCGGCTCTCCAATAAGGAAGCCGCATATTCCTTTGCACGGTCGGCTCCCGATTTTGCAAGAACACGTTCATCGCAGGACAATTCCACGTCCGCAAGAAAGCATTTTAAGAAGATCCAGCACAGCGGATTGAACCAATGAAATGCCGTAACGACCAACGCAAGCAACCGCCAAAGATTATCAAGACGCCGTATGTGCATCCTTTCATGAAGAAGGACGAATTCGGTATTTTTGTCCCGATAGGACAGCGGCAGAATGATTTTTGGCTTTAGAATGCCGTACACTGCGGGGGATGTCACCTTTTCCGAGTGATATATGTTGTCCCGCAGAAGCACGGAATCCTTTAGCTCCGCCATGGTCACGACATAAGTGACGATCATGGTCAGAAGAATGGACGACGCGCCGATGATCCACACCACGGACGCCACGCCGAATACCTTTGCAACGGCGCTGACCTTATAGGTGATCGGGAAATAGGAATCTGCGGTCATGATGCTGTTGGCGAAGGAAAACGCTATGCCGTCGGTCGGTTGAAACACCACGACCGTTTTTGTGGTGAGACGTGTCAGGAGAGTCATGAGACTGTACGGGCTGTTCAAGCCGATGGGAAGCGTCATCCTCACATACGGGATGATCCAAAGGAACACCGTAAGTCTTTTCGGGAGACGTCGGATCCGTCTGACAGGCAGGACCAGCACACCGGTGAGGGCGGCAATGATGCTCATATTGAATATCCAATAGAAAATCTCCTGCAACATGGCTTTTACCCTCGGTCGATCAGCTTGCGCAGTGCATCGATCTCCTCCTCGGATAAAGGCTCGTCCTCGACCAGAGCGGAAAACAGCGCCTTGCGCGAACCGCCGAACACCTTTTTGACAAGCGAGGCGGCTTCGGTCTTTCGAATCTCATTTTGTGACACAAGAGGCGTACAGACAAAACCGGGATCCTCGCGGCGGATAAAGCCCTTTGCCTCCAGTTTTTTGATCAC
>USTB01000184.1 GCA_900557635.1 uncultured Eubacteriales bacterium | reverse complement strand
AAAAACCCCTCACCGTCGGCACGGAGCATGCAGGCGGGAAGGAAGAGCTTCTGTTCCAGACGCTTTTCACGGAGCTGTTCCGCCACGTCCTTGCCCGTCAAAAGACCTGCCACCGTGATCTGCGGTCCGAAGAAGCGGTTTTCGATGCAGTAGACATTGCAATGCAGATTGGGCGCCTTTTCCTCCAGACGGCGAACCAGACCGCGAATAAATTCATAGGCGGCGACTCCTGTCGCCAGCGATACCCGGCGCTTTTGGTTCAGGTCAAACTGATTGAGCACGTGCAATCCGATCTCAAATTCCGACTGCATGGAGGACATCATGCCCACACCGTTTTCAATCTGCGGGAAGCCCTCATAATAGCTCTCGGGCTGGACCGGCTCTCCCGCCTTGACATAAAATTCGTCCGCCAGATAGAATATGTGCGAGCCGTGCTGTTTATAACACATTTCCGCAAACCGCTCCACCTGATGGATAATGTCCCTGCATTCATCGGGCGTAAAGGGGGTGAGCGGGTACAGACCCTCGCGATGATCGGTCAAGCCGGCAGGCACCACCGAAACCGAATTGATCGCCGGATACAGCTCCACCAGATCGCCCATGGTGCGATCCAATTCCGCGCCGTCGTTGAGGGTGCGGCAAAGCACGATCTGACAGTTCATGGTGATACCGGCATCGGCAAAGCGGCGCAGGATATCCATAATGCGTCCCGCATTCTTATTGTTCATCATACGGACGCGCAGAGCGGGGTTGGTGGTATGCACCGAAATATTGATGGGGGACATCTTCATGCGGATGATCCTGTCAATATCGCGATCGGACATGTTCGTGGTCGTGACATAGTTGCCCTGCAAAAAGGAGAGACGCGCGTCGTCGTCCTTAAAATACAGAGGCTCACGCAGACCCTTCGGAAGCTGATCGATGAAGCAGAACACGCATTTATTGTGGCATGACTTCTTATGATCCATCAAAAAGGTCTCAAATTCCAGCCCGATATCGCCGTACTCACTTTTGCGGATGACCGGCTCGATGAGCCTGCCGTCCCGCATGAGAACCAGTCGAACGGTCTTTTCCGCCATATAAAAGCTGTAATCCAGAACATCGGCAATATCGTGGCCGTTCACCGACAGCAGGCAGTCGCCCGCGCGGATCCCCGCCTCGTCCGCCGCCGATCCCGGAATGACATCATATACCGTTACCACAGTCTCATTTTCCTCCGCCTTGTTTTCATGTTTTCGCGTTTTCGCACCGTCCCGCCTCTTTTGCCGCGCCGCCCGACCTCGGACGGTTTGAGGCTCAAAGCAGTCGATTTTTTGCATTATCGCAAAAAGAACCGCGAGCCAAAGCCCCCGGTTGCTCGTGCAAAAAAGGAGGGCGTATCACAAGAATACGCCCGATCTCTTTGAAATCAACGCTTTGAAGCTCACGCTTCCTCCACTTTGATGATCTCTTTGCCGCCGTAATAGCCGCAAGCCTTGCAAACGCGATGGGACAAAATGAAAGCACCGCACTTCGGACACTTGGTCATCCCAGGCATATCCAGTTTCCATACATTGGAGCGTCTCTTATCTCTTCTTGCTTTTGATACTTTTCTCTTCGGTACTGCCATGGCGTAAACACCCCTTTCTGATGAATAGTAGGCAACGGAAATCCGCAAGCCGCGCACACCTTGTGTGGAAGGCTACTTGTCCTGCTTTTTTTCCAGTAATGCTCTCAGCGGTGCAAGACGCGGATCCGCTTCCTTGAGCGAACAGCCGCAATCTGCTTTGTTTCGATTTGTTCCGCATTTCGGACACAGACCCTTGCAATCATCACTGCAAAGGAACCGATACGGAAGCTCCAGCCAGATCTGCTCCGTCACCACCGCCGCCAGGTCAAGAATGCCGTTTTCGATCAGGACATAGTCGCTGACCACGTCATCCGCTTCCTCATCGGCAAGCGTTCCGCGCACCGCCACGGTCTTTTCGATGGGAAAAGACAGCGTGCCTCGGATCTCGTCCAGACAACGGGCACAATGTGCCAGATAATCCGCCGTAACCTCCACGGACATACGAACATAGCCCGCCTGACCTGTGATTTGCCCGCGCACGGAAACAGGGCTTGTCAATGTGATGTCGCCGAACTCCTGCGCATTCTCGGGCATAAACGCGCAATCGATGGGCAAAGAGAGAATCTCACCCGCCAGAACCGCGCTTAAGTCGATCTGCAAATCATTGAGCAAAGTGGGTATACCGCCTTCCGTAACTGAAAATCGTCACATTGTCTATTATACATACAGGATGCGCTTTTGTCAAGAGAAAAAGCAAAAAGAAAACGAAATTTTTCCGCATTTTCCGCCTTCTGCATTCCGAAACGCAAAAAAGCGCCCCCGAACGACCGATTCGACGGCGCCTTCCCTCTCTCCGAGTGCCCGATATGCCCTGCTTTTGCGGTCATGTGGCGCTCTTTTCCCCGAGCAGGGCACATCTCAGCTTCTGCATGATCTTCTTTTCCTCGCGCGACACCTTTACCTGTGTGATTCCCAGTATTTCCCCCGTCTGCTGTTGAGACAAATTGCGAAAATACCGAAGCGACACGATCTGACGTTGCAATTCGGGAAGGCAGGAGATCGCTTGTCCGAGCGCAATGCGGTCGGTCAGCGCATCGATGGCGTTCTCCTTGTCCGACAGGAGATTCCCGAGGGTCATGTTCTCGTCGTCTCCGGTCGGCTCGTCAAAGGAACGCACCGGACCCGTCGCCTCGAACGCGGACGCCGCCTCC
>USTB01000183.1 GCA_900557635.1 uncultured Eubacteriales bacterium | reverse complement strand
TCTGCGGGTGGTACGGATGGTCGCACACCACAAAGGACTTGGGCAGGTCGCCGGAGACATCCAGCACCACGCCTTCCTTTTCCGCGCCCGCCAACTTCTGCCGAAGCTCGTTTTCCGCCTGCTTGGCAAACGCCTCATACGCCACGCGGGCGGCTTGCTCCGTTTCCTTTTCACGCTCCAATTCCTCACGGGTGCGCTCCAATTTTTCCAGCATGTCCTCAAAGCGGCGGCGGTCGCCCGCCACATAGGTCTTGGCACGTTCGATCACGGGAGCGGGCACACCCAGCTTTTGCGAAATGGTGAAGGCATTGGAGCGTCCCGGCGTTCCCAGAATCAGACGGTAGGTGGGCTTCAGGGTCTCCACATCGAACTCACAGCCCGCATTGCACACACCGTCGGTGTTCAGCGCATATTCCTTCAATTCGGCATAATGCGTGGTCGCGGCGCACAGGCAGTGCAACTCGCGGAATTCCTCCAGAATGGAGACGGCAAGCGCCGCACCCTCCACGGGGTCGGTGCCCGAGCCAAGCTCATCGATGAGAACCAGTGCGCCCGGCTCCGCACCCGACAGAATGCGCACGATATTGACCATGTGGGAGGAGAAGGTGGAGAGGGACTGCTCGATGCTCTGCTCGTCCCCGATATCCGCCCATATTCCGGGGAAGATACCCATGCGGGAATCCTCCCGTGCGGGAATGTGCAGACCGGACTGGAGCATCATGGCAAGCAGACCCAATGTTTTCAGAGTCACGGTCTTGCCGCCCGTGTTGGGTCCCGTGATGACCACGGTATCAAAGTCCACCCCGAGCGACACGTCCACGGGAACCACCGTTTTCGGGTCGAGCAGAGGATGACGCGCCCGATGCAGATCGATCATGGGATGATCCTCGAGCACGGGAGAGACGGCGTTCATGCGGTATGAAAGCTCGGCGCGCGCAAATATGCAGTCCAGCTCGGTGATCTGAGAGAAGTTTTTCTGCATCACGGCGGCATTGTCCCGACACAGTGCGGAAAGCTCCGCCAAGATCTTCTCGATCTCATGCGCCTCCGCGCTTTCCAGCTCGCGCAGTTCGTTGTTTGCCTCGACCACAGCCATCGGCTCGATGAACACGGTCGCGCCCGAAGCCGAGGTGTCGTGAAGCAGCCCCTTGATCTCGGAGCGGTATTCGTTTTTCACGGGAACCACATAGCGCCCGCCGCGGGTGGTCACGATATTTTCCTGAAGATACTTTCCGTAGTCCCCTCCCGTGTAGCGGGAAAGGACATCCTTGATCCGTGTGAGCGCCGCGCGCATTTTGCGACGGATCTCGGCAAGGGTGGGACTGGCATCGTCCGCGATTGCATCCTCGGAAATGACGGAACGGGTGATGCGATCCTCCAGGCGACGGTTGGGGACGATGGCAAAAAACAGCTCGTCCAGAACGGTCACACCTGTTTTATCGTCGGCAATGTAATCATGCATCATGCGGGAGCAGCGGAGCAGAAGCGCTATGTCCAACAGCTCCGAAAACCGCAGGATCGCGCCCTTATGCGCCCTCTCCAGCGTGTTCTGCACATCGTGCACCCCGCAGAACGGCGGCGCTCCCTTTTGCTGAACCAACGCCTTTGCGGCATCGGTCTGTCCGAGCCACCGGCGAATCCTCAACTCCCGATCGGTGGGGGTCAGGGTTAGAAGCCGTTCCCTGCCCGCCTCAGTTCTGGCACAGCCCGAAAGCAGTTCCAATACTTTGTGATATTCCAGGGTCGTCATTGCCCGGGTAAAATCTGCCATTTCAATTCCTTTCTTTTATGTATCATATCATAACGTCTGCCCTTCTCGCCGCAAAAGCGGGACGGACTGTTTTTCTATAAAGACTTATAGAATGCAAGCGCCTGAAAGCGGCAATCGGTCTGATGCAGGAAATACTGCTCGCAGACGGCGGAAAGCTGACGCTGTTCGTCCTTGGGGATCGAAAACGAAAATATCCTTGCCGGCGGACAGGAAACAATGTACCGCATCGCCCGCAGAACCGTGGGGGAAAGCACGCGGAGGTTCTGCGGCAGAGCGGATTCCCCGTCGTCCGCCTCCGTGAGGTCATCGCCGACCGTCACGCTGCCCTCTTTCTGCTTCCGGCGGCGTTCCCGCTCCTCCTGCCGTGCACGATCCAGACAGTCCCCGCACCACAGAACGCCCTGTACGGTGTCCAGAAAGACGGGAAAGCGTTCTTCGCCGCACACCGTACACGACGAGATATCGGGCATAAAGCCGCATACACACATGGCGCGAAGCTCGAATGCCGCCTTGACCGGATCGCACGGCAATTCCTTTTCGGTCACGGCATACAGAGTGTTCAGGCAGAGCTGAAGCAGAGAATCCTGCTCCAAGCCCTCCACCGACACGGCGTTTGCCGCTTCCAAAATATACTGTGCCAGGGAGAGGCGCACGATGTCCATGCCGATCCGATAAAAGGACTGCAGGCATCCCGCCTCCTTCAAGGTGTACATGCCGTTCTTTTCGTACAGCTCGAACTGATTGTAAAACAGCGGGTGGATGATATTCCGATACGGAGAACGGAGAGAACGCACACCGCGGCATCGCACCGAGATCTTGCCGTGCTCCACGGTCAGCACATTCACAATGAGGTCGTTGTCGCCGTAAGTCGTCTCCCGAAGAATCAGCCCGCGGCAGGAATCGATCATGTCCGCTCAGTCTTCCTTCTTATAGCCGAAATTGCTGACGCTCACCGTGCTGTCGCGCCAGTTTTCACGCACGCGCACCCAAAGATCCAGATGCAC
>USTB01000182.1 GCA_900557635.1 uncultured Eubacteriales bacterium | reverse complement strand
TCATATCGCACAGTGCGGCAAGCTCGGAAATGCGCGGCTCCCGCCCGTGCTCCCGCAGAAACTCCTCCTTTGCCCGCATGAGGAGCATCCCCTGCTTCTTCACGGTGCGGCTGACCCGAATCAGACCGTCATCCCGCAGATGGCGGCGGATTTCCCCGATGATCAGAGGCACCGCATACGTCGAAAATGCAGTGCCGTAGGAGAAATCGTAGCTACGCGCCGCCTTGATCATGCCGATGGTGCCGATCTGAACCAGATCCTCAAACTCCGTCCCCCGATCGCGGAAGCGCAGGGCGATCCGCTTCACCAGACCCATGTTGGCGTCCACGATACGGGTGAGCGCCGTCGGATCGCCCGCGCGGAGCCGCTTCAGCCATTCGGTGTTCTCCTCGTACACGGCTCAGTCCTTCAGCTTTCGCACCATTGTGACCGTGGTTCCGTAGCCCGGACGCGATTTGACCCACAGCTTGTCCGTAAAGGTTTCCATAATGGAAAAGCCCATGCCGCCGCGCTCCCCCGATTTGTCGGTGGTGAACAGCGGACGCATGGCGGCATCCACGTCCTCCATGCCGCAACCTCGGTCACGCACCGTGATACGGATGCGGCGGTTCGATGTACGGAACAGGGCGAGGCTCACATTGCCGTCGCCGCCGCGGTAGCCGTGTACAATGGCGTTGGTCACCGCCTCCGACACCGCCGTTTTCAGCTCAGACAATTCCTCCACGGTGGGATCCATCTGACACAAAAACGCCGACAGCACCCCGCGTGCCAGTCCTTCATTGACCGATCTGGCGGGAAAGTCGGTCTTTAAGTAATTCTCTGCTGCCTTTCTCATGATGCAGCACCTCCTTTCTTCTGCTCCTCCAAGGAGATCAGCTTGTCGATCCCCGCGAGCTTCACGATCTTCATGATCTCGGCGGAGGCGTTTCGAAGTGAGAGCGCCCCGCCCATATCGTGTATGCGCGTGTAACGCCCCAGGATCAACCCCAGTCCCGACGAATCCATAAACGCAACGCCCGACAGGTCGAGCACGACCTCCTGCGGCGCATATCGTGCAATAGCGCAGTCGATTTCTTCCCGTACCGGGCGCACAGTGTGGTGGTCAATGCTCCCCCGCAGACATGCGGTCAAACTGTTTTCGCCGTGTATCAGTTCGCATTTCAGTTCTTCCATTCCCGTTCCCTTCCTTTTTTTCACAGTATAGCACGCCTGACGTGCAGATGTTGTCACAATCGGTCGCGGCGAAAAATAATCACATTCCCTGCGTGTAAACAAAGCCCGAAATGACGGTTAACTTTTTCTGTCCGACCCGATTCGCCTTGACATCCCCCCGAAAATATGGTAGAATTGACGAAGATTTTCGGAATAGCTATCACGAAACGGAGTCGAATTATCCATGGCAGTATTACATAAGGAAGGAACACACCGCACCCCGCGGCATCAGTACGGCACGCGCCGCAGACGCACGGGCGGCAAAGGGCGCGGCAGGCTGATCACACTGTGGATCGTCTGTGCCCTCGCGTTTCTCGGAACGGCGGGCTACCTGACCTTTATTTACAGCAATATACCGTTCATTGCCGAACTGCGCGCAATTTACATCGAAACCGCCATGACCACGGGCGATCACCAATGGCTTGCGACCGCCTTCATCCCCTCCTCCACCATCAACCGCGTGATGGAGAACAAGGTCATTTCCGATCCCGACGTCATCGGCGGCAAGGATCACCTCTCCTATTCCTTCCAACAACAGTGGTTGCGGGACGGCGCGGCACCTCCCGATACGGGCGATGATCCCGCCAACACCGACGTTCTCGGGCTGAAAAATCTCCGTGTAGGCGGTCAGGACTATGTCGGCAACACGGTCACGGTCTGTGACGTGGAGGAAGGACTGTTCGTCAGCGAGATCAAAGGAAGCAATTACCGCGGTCTTGTCATGCTGGTGGATGACCCTGCACGGGTCTTTCTCGGAACTACCTCCAAAAAGGGCGTTTTGGGAACGCGCATTGTGAAAATGATGGACGAATACGGCTGTATCGCAGGCATCAACGCAAGCGGCTTTCTGGACTACGGCGGCGAGGGCACGGGCGGCGAGGTCATCGGCATGTCCTGCTCGAACGGCGAATACTGGGGAAGCTACGTGTACGGCTACGCCAGCATCGTGCTGACCGGCTCCAACAAGCTGGTCGCGGGCAACTTCTCAAGCTGGTCGTCCTACGATATTCGGGACGGCATGCAGTTCGGACCCGTGCTGATCGCCAACGGCGTGGTGCAGGTCACAGGCTCCGCCGGCTACGGCTGGCAACCGCGAACCGCTATCGGACAGCGCGAGGACGGCGCTATCATCATGCTGATCATCGACGGCAGAAACCCCATGTGGAGCATGGGTTGTACCGTGGGCGATATGGCGACCATCATGGCATCCTACGGCGCGGTCAATGCGGGCTGTTGCGACGGCGGCTCCAGCTCGGTGCTTGCCTATAACGGCGCAGTGCTCAATAAGAACAGCTCCGCAAACCCCACGTACGGTCGCTTACTGCCCAACGCATTTCTGGTGCGCTCCAAGAGCCAGATGTCGTAATTGCCCCTTTCACGAATAACAGTAAACGCCCGCTTCCCTTTTCATTTGAGGGAGGCGGGCGTTGCTTTGTCCCATCCTTCGACGCACTGATACCCTGCCGCCGCATTGCCCCCCCGATACCGCGCCCTTCATCGACGCACGCCGTGCACACAGAGCGCACGATATCCCGCCACGCTCCGCTTTTTTCATTTTCTATCCG
>USTB01000181.1 GCA_900557635.1 uncultured Eubacteriales bacterium | reverse complement strand
TCTACTCATGAGGAATATAAGGCACGTATCGCACCGGAGAATTTCGGCACGGTAATGCCGGGCTTCTTTACCGACGAGCCGCAGTTTGCGCGCAAGCACATCATGGATCGCGCCACCTCGAACGACTGGGTGAACCTTACCTTCACCTCGGATTTCGACGAGACCTTCTCCGAGACCTACGGTTATTCGATCCTGGACTCCATTCCCGAGGTCATTTGGGAACTGCCCGCTCACCGTGCCTCCCGCGTCCGCTATCACTACCACGATCATGTGGCGGAGCGCTTCGCCTCTGCCTATGCCGACACCGTGGGCGATTGGTGCAAAAACAACGGCATCCACCTGACGGGTCACATGATGGAGGAGCCGACCCTGCATTCTCAGACCGCCGCGCTGGGCGACTGCATGCGTTCTTACCGCTCCTTCTCCCTGCCCGGCATCGATATGCTGGTCGATCAGCGTGAGCTGACCACCGCAAAGCAGTGCCAGAGCGCCGTGCACCAGTACGGCAGAGAGGGCATGCTCAGCGAGCTGTACGGCGTGACCAACTGGTGCTTCGATTTCCGCGGACACAAGCTCCAGGGCGACTGGCAGGCGGCGCTCGGCGTCACCGTCCGTGTTCCCCACCTGTTCTGGGTGTCCATGTCGGGCGAGGCAAAGCGCGATTATCCCGCCTCCATCGGCTATCAGTCGCCGTGGTATCGGGAGTATAAGTACATCGAGGATCACTTTGCCCGCGTGAACACCGTGATGACGCGCGGCACGCCCGATGTCCGCATCGGTGTGATCCATCCCGTGGAGTCCTACTGGCTTCGCTTTGGACCGGGCGACACCACCCAGCCCTACCGTGACGAGTTGCAGAAGCACTTTGAGGAAGTGATCCACTGGCTTCTGTTCGGCACCCTCGACTTTGACTATATCTGCGAATCCCTGCTTCCCTCCCAGTTCGGCGGCTGTGACGACGGCTTCCGTGTGGGACAGATGAATTATGACGTCATCTTGGTGCCCGGTCTGCTCACCATGCGCCGCACCACGCTGGATGCGCTCCGCGCCTTCCGTGCGCACGGCGGCAAGGTCGTCTTTATGGGCGACGTTCCGTCCTATGTGGACGCTCTGCCCACCGACGAGGTGCGCGAGTTCGCACGCGAGTGCACCGCCCTTTCCTGGTCGCGCAGTGCGCTGTACGACACCCTGGAGGAAAACCGCATCGTCCGCTGTGTGGACTGGCGCGGCTATCCCTCGGGCAACCTGATTTATCAGCTTCGGCAGGACGGCGCGGGCAAGCACCTCTTCGTCTG
The DNA here is from genome assembly GCA_900557635.1 of uncultured Eubacteriales bacterium. The sequence continues at coordinate 1,490 of USTB01000181.1, read as the reverse complement.
CCACGTATACAAGCCCGGCAATTATGACATCGCCGGAAACGAGGATTACGACATCCGCATCCGCGGCGGCTGGAAGGTGACCGAGCGGGATACCGTATCCGGCAAGCTCCGTCCGCTTTCCGCAGTCTACGAAAACGGCTGGACGACCGTGCGTTGGTCGTGCTCGGCATGCGATTCCATTCTGCTTGACCTGGAGCCGGGCAGACGGGAGGAGGGTGTCTATATGGCGCATCCGTCCCTCGGCGCCGTCACCCGTTTGGCGGAAAAGGTGCCGTATACCCTCAGCGAGCCGAACGTGCTCCTGCTTGACCGTCCGTTCTATTCCCTGAACGGCGGGGACGAGTACGGGCCTGAGAACATCCTCAAGGCGGACGACCACATCCGCACCATGCTCGGCATGCGTCACCGCAACGACGCCATGGTTCAGCCCTGGGTGCATCCCGTGGATCGGAACCCCAAGGATACCGTGCGTCTGACCTTCCGCGTGCAGTCCGAAATCGAGTACACCGGCGCACAGCTTGCCATGGAAGCCATCGAGTTTTCCACCGTCCTCTGGAACGGGGAAGCCGTGGATCTCACCCCCACGGGCTTCTATATCGATCCGGAGTCCATTCACACCGTGGCGCTCCCGCCCATCCGCCGCGGAGAAAACACGCTTGAGATCACCCTTCGCTTCGGCGATATCACGCAGATCGAGAGCTACTACCTCCTCGGCGACTTCGGCGTGCGCGTCAGCGGTTCCTCCGCGGTCATTACCGACCGTGCGTCCGAGCTGACTGCCGGCGACATCTCGTCGCAGTCTCTGCCCTTCTACGGCGGCAACGTGACCTATCATTACACGCTCAACGGCGGCGGTCACCGCGCCATCGAGCTTTCCCGCTATGTGGGCGCCGCTGTGACCGTGGATGTGGACGGCGTCCGTGCAGGTCATCTCACCTTCCCGCCGTATCTGCTTGATCTCGGCGATCTGTCCGACGGCGAGCACCGCATCGACGTCACCGTGTTCGGCACACGTATGAATACCCTCGGCGACATTCACAACGTGGATGAGCTGGAGCCGTGCGGTCCGTTTGTGTGGCGCACGTCCGGCAACCGTTTTGCCTACGAATACATGCTCCTTCCCATGGGGCTCCTGACCACGCCCCGCATTTTGGAGATTCTCTGAGGGGAACGCAGGGGACGCGAGGGGATGCGTCGGGGAGCCGCCTTTTAGGAAAGGCGCCCCGGGGAGGAATCGCGTGTGCGCGATTCCGCAAACCCAGCGAAAACTTCGCTGGGTGAGGGGAATTGTTCACGACAGGTCGAACGCATGCGGTCACGATGGTGTTTGGATCGGTCGCGGGGAAGCGTGCGGACAGGTCGACAGCAAGTGCGATATGATCGTTTTCCGCGCATGACCGACCTTGGCGTCTTGGCTTTGTCTGTACGATAGATGAAGAGCGGGCGACCACTGGTCGCCCCTACGCGGAATAGGCGAACAGGACACAAAT
>USTB01000180.1 GCA_900557635.1 uncultured Eubacteriales bacterium | reverse complement strand
TTGATATCCCAGATACCGTTCAGGTGAACGACGTCGCTCTCAAGCGCGTGCTGACAATGCCAGCCGCCCATTCCGCCGTAACCGATGACTGCTGCATTCTTTTTCATGAATCATACCTCCTGTGGCGATCCGATCCGGTCGCCGAGCCATTCAAGTTGAGATATTGTAACATAGGGAATTACCCTTGTCAAGGCATTTCCGAAAATCTTTTACCGATAATTTTGCCGAATTTCGGCAGGCTAAAATCGCACTGCCGAGCGGGTTGACCGTTCACCGCCTTCGGGAAAAAGCAACTGCGTATGCACGGAAAAGTCCGCAAAATTGAGGTTCGCGTCAGCGGCGAAGCACGGCGCCCAGCTTTTCCTCGCACGCGGCAAGGACCTTCGCAGTCGCGCGGTCCGCCTCGGCATCGGTCAGGGTGCGGTCGTCGGCGCGGAAGGACAGGCTGAACGCCAGACTCTTCTTGCCCTCGCCGAGCTGTGCACTGCGGTAAATATCGAAGAGCGAGATACCGCAAAGCAGTTTGCCTGCCGCCTGGGTCATGCACGCCTCCAGCGTGCCCGCCTCCAGCTCCTCATCGCAAATGAGTGCGATATCGCGCGTGAGCGCGGGATATTTGGGAAGCGGATGATAGGTGCGGTTGAAATCGGCACGCGCAAAGATGTCCTCCACGGGAAGCACTGCGGCATATGCCCTCTGCTCCAAGCCGTAATTTGCCTGAACTTCGGGATGCAGTTCGCCGAACACTGCCAAAACAGTACCGTCGGCAGCAACCGCCTCGGCGCATCTGCCGGGATGGAAGGTGGGACGATCCGCACAGGCACGGTACGTAACCGCAACGCCCGCATGGTTCATAATATCCTCAATGATGCCCTTCGTGTCGTAGAAATCGCCGCCGTAAGAGGCAAGCACTGCCTGAAGAGGCTCGGCAGGAAGCTGTTCGGGATCGTCGTTCGGCACATAAACCGAAGCAATCTCAAAGAGCGATGCCTTTTGTGCCTTGAAATTGTAGTTGCGTGCCAGACACTCCAAAACCGACGGCAGAAGCGTGGTACGCATCACCGAGGTGTCCTCGCCCAGCGGGTTGCGGATCACAAGGGAGCGGCGGTGTGCATCGTCCTGCGGCAGTCGGATCTTATTGTAATACTTCGAACTGATGAAGGAGAAGGTGCAGGTCTCATAGTAGCCGTAGCGGCAGAGAAGGTCGCACAGGCTCTGACGGTATTTCTGACGGGGCGTAAATTCGCCGGTCTTGATACCCGTCTTAAAGGGCGTTGCCTGAATGGTGTTGTAGCCGTAAATACGGAGAACCTCTTCGGCGATATCATTCATGCACTGCACGTCCCCGCGGAAGGAAGGAACATAGACGGTGTCGCCCTCCACCGTGAAATCCAGTCTGCGCAGGATATCGCGCATATAGTCCGCCGTCAGATCGACACCGAGGAAGGCATTGATGCGCTCCGGCTCGAGCTTCAGTACGGTCTGCGGCGCAGGATCGGCATAGCAGTCCACCACGCCGTCCGCCACGTCGCCCGCATCCAGAAGCTCCACCAGCTCGCATGCACGCTGTACGGCGGGCATGGTGTTCTCGGGATCCAGACCCTTTTCGTAGCGTCCGGAGCTTTCGGTTCTCATGCCAAGAGAACGGGAGGTCTTGCGAACCGATGTTCCGTTGAAGTTAGCGGACTCAAAGACCACCGTCGCGGTGTGCTCCTTGATCTCGCTGTTCGCACCGCCCATCACACCGGCAAGCGCCACGGGCTTTTTCTCGTCGGCGATCACCAGCATACCTGCACGCAGGGTGTGATCGATGTCGTCCAGAGAGCGGAACTGTTCCCCGTCCTGCGCCTCGCGCACGATGATGTGACTGCCGTCAAGGCACGCATAATCGAACGCATGCATGGGCTGACCGTATTCCAGCATGACGTAATTCGTAATATCCACGATATTATTGATGGGACGGACACCTGCCGCACGGAGGCGGGCACGCATCCATTTGGGAGAGGGCGCTATGCGCACGTTCCTCACCACACGCGCCGTGTAACGGGTACACAGCTTGCTGGTCACGCTCACGCGGATATAGTCGGAAACATTGTCGCCGCACCCGCGAACCTCGGGGGTATGAAGCTGTACGGGACGGTCGAAGGTCACACCTGTCTCGCGTGCCAGACCGATAACGGACAGGCAGTCCGGACGGTTGGGCGTAATCTCAAATTCCACCACCGTATCGCTCAGACGGCACACGTCGTGGATATCGTCGCCCGGCTTGCAGGGATACGGCAGAATGAAAATGCCGTCCTCGATCGCTTCCGGCTCGTCGTGCAGGGTCAGACCCAGCTCGGCAATGGAGCAGAGCATGCCGTCGGACTCCACGCCGCGCAGCTTGCCCTTCTTGATGGTCACGCCGCCGGGCAGTTTTGCGGGCGCCTTTGCCACAGGCACCATCGCGCCCTCGAACACGTTCTGCGCACCGGTCACGATCTGACGCGGCTCTGCTTCGCCGCAGTCGATGGAGCAGATCTGCAAATGGTCGGAATCGGGGTGCTTCTCAATGTGCAGGATCTTGCCCGCCACCACATTGGAGATGTCCTCGCCCATGACCTCGTAGCCCTCGACCTTGGAGCCGGTCATGGTCATGCGGGAGCAATAGTCTTTGATCGAAATATCGGAAACGTCCGTGAATTCGGACAGCCATTCCATCGGTAAATTCATACGTTCACACCTAACCTTTCGTTAAAACTGGGAGAGAAAACGGACGTCGTTTTCATACAGCAAACGCATATCGTCGATATTGTAGCGGCGCATGGCAATGCGCT
>USTB01000179.1 GCA_900557635.1 uncultured Eubacteriales bacterium | reverse complement strand
AGCTGCCCTCTCCAGCCACCGCCAGAATGGCGTCCCGCTGGGCGTTGGCGGCCAGCTGCTCCACCGTTGCTTCGGCGCTGTCAGTGAACAATCCCCGCTGGCCCATGACCAGGGAATAGAGGAAACTGCGGGTGGGCTTTTCATCATAGGTATTCATGAATTGGCTGCTGAGACCGCTTTTTTTCGCTGCCACCGCCAGCAGTTCTTTGTCATAGTAGGCGATATGCAGGGTCTGTGCGATCTTCTGACCAACCTCGCGTCCGCCGCTTCCGAATTCGCGGCTCACGGTAATGATTTTCATTGAGGTATTCTCCTTTCCCGATGTGTCTGAATCTGCCCTCGGTCAATCGTCCCGTTGTCCGGGGCAACAGCCGAGCCACCATATAATAATATGTTTGCGCCGAAATGTCAAGAGATATTTGCTTTTTGTGTCGGCTTTTTACACCTTGGACGAAAAACGGAAAAAAGGGTGCTTGCAATTTTTCGCGTTTTTTGTTATACTTAACCTGTATGCAAAACAAGCGACGAGGAGGTGCGGGACTTTGAAATGGATTCATCTTTCCGACCTGCATTTGGGAAAGACGGTCAACGGATTTTCCATGATCGAAAACCAGCGTGCGGTGCTGGATCAGATCCTGTCGGTGACCGAGACTGCGGCACCGGACTGCGTGATGATCGCGGGCGATGTCTACGATAAATCGGTTCCCACGGTGGAGGCGGTGACCCTGTTTGACGGCTTTCTGGCGGCACTTTCCGCGCGCTGTCCCCGCATTTTCCTGATCAGCGGCAACCACGACTCCGCCGAACGGCTGTCGTTCGGCAGTGCGATTCTGAAAAACAGCGGCATCGTTATTGCGCGCGCTTACGGCGGCGAGTTGGAGTTCTGCGACGTGCCCGATGCCTACGGTGCGGTGCGGGTGTTCCTTCTGCCCTTTTTGAAGCCGTCTCACGTGCGTCCGTTCTTTCCCGATACGCCCATCGAGTCCTATACCGATGCGGTTCGTGCGGCGCTTTCGACGGTCGCGCTCCCGACGGACGGACGCTCGGTGCTCGTTGCCCATCAGCTTGTCGCGGGCGGCGGTCGGTGCGAATCCGAGGAGCTTTCGGTGGGTGGCACGGACGCGGTGGATGCCGCCGTGTTCGCACCCTTTTTCCATGTCGCCCTCGGTCATCTGCACGGACCGCAGACCATGGAGGGCGGCAGACTGCGTTACTGCGGTTCGCCGCTGAAATACTCCTTTTCGGAGTGCAGACATGAAAAGAGCGTCACCGTGGGAGAGCTGGACGGCGAGAACCGCGTCACGCTGACAACCGTTCCGCTGATCCCGCCGCGCGATCTGTGTGAGGTGCGCGGAAGCTATCTTGAGGTGACAGAGCCTTCCTTTGTCCGTACGGAGCATCGGAACGAATGCTACGTGCACATCACTCTGACCGACGAGGACGACGTCCCCGATGCCGTGGCAAAGCTGAGGCTGTTTTATCCGTATCTCATGCGGCTGGACTACGATAACCGCCGCACCCGCACGTCCGAGGACATTGTCCTCCCGACAGAGGAGAGGGAGATGTCGCCGAACGATTTCTTTTCCGCATTATTTGAGTTACAGAATAATGCGCCGATGCGTCCGGAGCAGAGCGCGGCGGTGGACGCGCTGGTTCGCCGCATCTGGGGGGAGGAGTGAAGCAATGCGTCCGATTCGTCTGACACTGAGTGCCTTCGGTCCGTATGCAGGGGAGACGGTGGTCGATTTTTCCCGTCTCGGCGACCGGGGCGTGTATTTGATCTGCGGGGAAACGGGTGCGGGAAAGACCTCCCTGTTTGACGGCATCATGTTCGCACTGTACGGTCATGCAAGCGGGGAATTCCGCGAAAACGCCGACCTTCGCTGTAAATACGCGTCCCCTGACACGCCGACCTATGCCGAGCTGATCTTTTCCTATGCCGGCAGGGAATACAAGGTGCGCCGCAATCCCGAATATCTGCGTCCCGCAAAGCGCGGAGAGGGGATGACGCAGGAGAGGGCGTCCGTGGCTCTGACCATGCCGGACGGTAGCATGATCGACCGCAGTGCGGACGCGGATGCCGCCGTGGCGGAGATCATCGGGCTGAACCGCTTGCAGTTTTCCCGCATTGCCATGATCGCGCAGGGGGATTTTCTGAAATTACTGCTTGCAAAGACCGAGGAACGCAGTGAGATATTCCGTCAGATCTTTCACACCGAGCGCTACCGCAGCCTGCAGGACGAGCTGAAAAAGCTGTGCGCAGAGCGGGAAAATGCGTGCAGGATCTGCCGCGCCGAGCTGTCCCGTCTGGCGTCGCAAGCCGTTGCCGCACCCGTCGCGGGGGAGGAGACCTCCGAGGGCGATGCCGTCCCGACCGAGATATCGGAACGGATTTCCGCTTGGATCGGGGCTGACAGGGAACAGTCGGTGCGTCTGGATGCCGCCATCGCCGCAGTCGAGGCGCGTTGGGGCAGGGCGAAAGCCGAGGCGGAGCGCGCCCGCATTGCGGAAAAGCGCAGGCGGGAACGGGAGGAGCTTCTGCAAAAAATTGCCGATGCCACCCTCTTGCTCCGAACGATCATCGAGCAATACGCCGCCCTGGAGGGGAGACAGGCACAAAGAGACGCTCTGCGTCATGAAATTGAGGATATGGAGCGCAGTGTGCCCGAATATGAGGAACGGGAGGCGATACGCGGGCAGATCGCACAGCTCCGCGGGGCGTTGACCGCGAATGAAAAACAGGTCTCCGCACTGACCGCGCGTCAGAGCGTACTGGAGGGGGAGATCCGCGCAGCCGAAGAGGAAGCCGAGGGATGCCGCACGGCAGAGGCGTCTGCCGAGGCG
>USTB01000178.1 GCA_900557635.1 uncultured Eubacteriales bacterium | reverse complement strand
GGTCATCGGCAAATATCTGATCTGTCGGGGCTTAGCCGACCGCTTCTGCGCCGCGTTCGGAAAATACATCTGCGCGCCGTTCCGCCTGTCCCCGCCGTGCGCCGCCGCCATCGTGTGCGGCGTTCTGTGCGGATTTCCCATGGGCGCCGCCATGACCGCGCAGTTATATGAGGCGGGAGCTATCTCCTGTGAGGAGGCGGAGCGCACCGCAGGCTTTTGCACCCTGTGCGGTCCCGCGTTCCTCTTCGGCTGTGTCACGGCGGTCACGGGGAATCCGCGCGCCGGCATCATCCTGTTTCTTTCCCAGCTATGTGCCGCCGTGTGCACGGGCATCCTCTTTTCCTGCGGACGGAAGCGGATGCCGCCGTCCGTGCACCGCCCCTCGCCGTCCGTGCAGAGGGGCGGTCTGGTGCGCGCCGTGACCGATTCTGTCGTTCCCATGCTCACGGTCTGCGCCTTTGTGGCGTTCTTCGCCGTGATTAATGAGTGCGTGCTCTCCTTTTTCTCCGCTCTCGGTATGCCCGACGGCGCGCGGTGGTTTGTGTCAGGCATCCTCGACCTGACCGAGGGCATCCGCTCCCTCGCCGACGCATCGGGCGATGCCGCGCTCCTGCGCGCCTCCTTCCTTGTTGGGTGGTCGGGCATCTGCGTCCACATGCAGAGCGCCTCGTTCCTGAGCGGCGCGGGACTGCGCATGAAGCTCTATTTCCTGCAAAAAGCCCTGTGCGGCTTGCTTTGTCCCCTCTTTACTCTGTGCTTTGTAAAAATATTTTGCTGAAATTTGACAATTCCACTGGAAATTTCTCCGAACCTATGCTATACTGTATTTGATGCGCTGAAAACAACGAAAAAACAAAATGCAGAAAGCAGATGGAATCATGACACCCAAAAAACACAGTTGTCCCGAATATAATAAAGCATGCGAATCGTGCGAATACGCAACCCGTTTGGTGGATCGGGACACGGTACTGTGCTCCCGCAACGGCATCGTTTCCGCAGGGGATGTCTGCCGCCGTTTTCTGTACGATCCCTTAAAGCGCGTTCCCGCGCCTCCCATGATCCCGCCCGAGGTGGATCCGCGCGAGCTTCAGCTCTGATCCCTGCGCGAACAGACACGGCTTTTCCCGCCCCGTGCAAGACAGACCGAAAACGGAGGATACCATGAAAAAACTGATTTGTACCGTACTTCTTTTAAGTACGCTCCTTTCCCTGAATTCCTGCATATTCCGCTTTGACGATCCCGCCGTCACGACCGACGGCGCGACCCGAAACGAGCCGAACCAAACCTCGGACGCACAGGGAGACACCGCATCGTCCGACACCGACAGCACGCCGTCGCCCGTCACCGATACGCCGACGTCCGACACGCCCGTGACCGAGCCGCCGACGCCGAATCCGCAGGAAAAACGTATCTCCTTCCTTGCCTGCGGCGACAACGTGGGACACGATTCCGTCCTTGCCGACGCGAAAAAGCGCGCCACGGCACAGAGCTATCCCTATAACTTCGCGCCCATGTATGACGGCATCCTGCCCCTTTTGCAGTCCACCGACATCAAGTTCATCAATCAGGAGACCATCACGGGAGACGAAAAATACGGCTACCACGGCTACCCCTCCTTCAATACCCCGCAGGATATGGGAAGAACCCTGGTAGATCTGGGCTTTGACGTTGTGAACATCGCCTCCAACCACATGCTGGATATGAAGGCGGCATGCCTCACCAGCGCCATTCGGTTCTGGAAATCGCAGAACAGCGTCCTCATGATCGGCGGTTACGAAAATCAGACCGATTTTGACACCGTGCGCGTGTTCAATTACGAGGGGATCCGCATCGCCTTCCTTTCCTACACCTACGGCACAAACGGCTATACCCTCGATGCGGGAAGCTCTCTTATCATCCCGTACATCAACGAGGCGGACATCCGACGTCAGGTCGCCGCCGCAAAAAGTCAGGCGGATTTGGTGTTTGTCTCCATGCACTGGGGCACGGACAGCAGTCTCACCGTCACCAATGAGCAGAAGAAATACGCCGCCATCCTCGCCGAGCTGAATGTGGATGTCGTGATCGGACACCACTCCCATACGCTTCAGGACATGGAATGGAAGGACGGCACGAACGGACACAAAACACTGGTAATCTATTCTCTGGGCAATCTCCTGCACTCCATGTATTACGACACGCAGTATACGCCGAATTACAGCTTCCTTGTGGGCGGCATCGCCACCTTCGACATTGTAAAAAAGGCGGACGGCACGCTGACCGTCGAAAATCCGATGTACCGCCCCACCGTGTGCCACTACACTAAGGATCCCACCGGCGCATATCACGCCGCCAACTTCCAAATCTACGAATTGAAGGACTATACACAGGAGCTGTGCGCACAGCACGGCGCACTGGTTCAGCACAAATTCAACCTCGACGATCTGTACGCCTATGTGCGCAAACAGGTATCCCCGGAATTCCTTCCCGCCGAGTACCGCTGATTTCCCTCTCCCCATCACATCCGACGAAACGCAAATCCCTGTTACGGCATACACTGTAACAGGGATTTTTTGTGTCGGTACGGCGCGCCGCACGTCCCATGCAAACGGGTGCGCGGTCAGCCGTTCCGTGAAAAGAAAGGATGGATGAAGAATGCAAACCGAATGTATCATCGGCATCGGGTCGGTCACACAGGCGATGCGGGCAAGATCGGCACTGGGGAACGCGGGGATCGCAAGCGAGGTCACGCGGCTCCTGCCCGGCGAATCCAAATACGGCTGTGAATACGGACTGCGCCTGCCGTGTCCGAAAATGAATCTTGCAAAAACGGTGCTGGAGCGCGAGAGCATCAAGTTCCGGCGGATAGACCGTAACG
>USTB01000177.1 GCA_900557635.1 uncultured Eubacteriales bacterium | reverse complement strand
GATCTCAAAGGCGGCGTGCTCGCAGCCGTCTATCCCGTCCGAGCCGAAAATGACGGCAGGACGCTTCCGCACACGGTCTGCGCCCTTCAGCGCAGTAATGCTGTGATTCCCGTACTCGGGATTTGATTTATTGGTCGGCATGGAACTCCTCCGTTATCATCCGTTATAGTAGAATATCGGTCAAGAGCCGGATCCGGTGTCGCTCCGGACAGCGGAAGCGGCGGCACTGCCGTCCGACAACGTCTTTTTTCTCCGACGTGGACGGCGGCGACGCGAACGCTTCTTCTGCGGCTCGTCCGTCTCCTTCGGCGCTTCCTTCTTCGGCTTGGGAACGGTGAAATGCACGGGATGAATGACCCCGTCCATTTCGCGCATTTTCAGGTACAGTGCCGCGTTCGCCTCGGCATCGCACCATGCGCGGTGCGCCGCATCCATTTTAATGCCGAAATGATTGGCTAAGGATTCCAGACCCAGTCCGGACCAGTCGCGTCCTTCCTTGTTGGCTTCGGCAAACAAATACGTATCAAAATAAGCGTTTTCAAAGGCAACCCCCGCCTTTTGTCCCGCCTGTACGATCATAGGAATGTCGCACGAGCGGATGTTATGACCGACGAGAATGCTGTCCTTGGCAAAATCGGCAAAGGCGCGCACCGCCTGCTCCACCGAGGGCTTGCCCTTGAGCATGGCGTCGGTGATGCCGGTCAGTTTGACCACGCGCGGAACGATCCGTCTGCCGGGATTCACCAAAGTGGAGAAGTGATCCACGATCTCTCCCCTTTCCACCCGGACGGCTCCGATCTCAATGATCTCCGCAGGACCGTCGCCACGCATACTGCCGAGGCTTCCCGAGCTCTCCAGATCAAAGCATACAAAGGAATCGAAATCCGGAACGAGCAATTCCGGCATCCCGCCGGGCATGCCGTCCTCCTCCTCGGAGCAGGTCATCCCCGCCATACCCATCAGGGCATACAGACGGGCAAACTGTGTGCGCGTACCCTCCATGCGAAGCACCTTATAGCCGATGATATGATCGTCGTCCTCAGGGATCGCGGGACAGCCGAGCCGATCGATTTGCTCCAACCGACTGCGGTACTGTTTCAGCCCGTCCTGCGAAAAACTCTGCAGATAGCGTTCCATGAGTGCGGCGGTGTGTTTTCCCCCGCTGCGGTGGATGATCTCCAGCTCCCGCGCGATCTTTCGTATCTTTGCGCGGACGGCGTTTTTGGGATCGGGACCGCCGGGTAGCTCCCATTCCGTTTCGTAAAACGCCTTGCTCTCCAGCACGGCGTCTGCATAATCGCCCAGTATCCCGCGATATTGCGTGCAGGCGCGTTTGGCGCGTTCTCTCCGCTGTGCACGCTCCGCCGCCTTTGCGCTTTGCAGAAGCGAATCGATGCGGCGAACCAATGCGACGCACTTGGCAGCTACCTTGCGGTAATCGGCTTCATCGGTTTTATTTCCGGCGGCTTTACATTCCGATGCCGCGTTCTCCGCCTGCTTTTTGAGGCGATTGAGCATTTCCTTGTCGCGGTTGAGCTGCTTTACGCGGTGAATTGCCTCCGAGGGCTGAGGCAGACGCTGTTCTCCCTCCTCCAGAGAGCGGAGGATGGCTTCGCACTGCCCTGCAAGCGGCGCGGTCTTAGAGGCGGTCTTGAGTTTCAGATTCTTCATTGTGTCGTTCCTTGCGATGTTTCTTGATTTTGTTTGGTTTCCGTCAATGCACCCGACGTCAGTCGGATACCTGTGCAAAGCACAGCGAAAGCGTGTCTCCGTCATGCACAAGGGTGGACAGTTCGACGTTCTCGGAGCTGCCGTTCAGCTCCACGATCCAACGCACATTATCCCCATGCTCACCGTTTGTGATCCCTTCCACCGTCGTGAAGGTGTGGGACGCCGTCGATGTATCCAGACTATAGCGCATGCCGGCGTTATGCAAAGCGCGCAGGGTGACATCCTGTACGGTCTCGTCGGCGAGGAAAACCACGCTGATCTCACGGAGCATCACGCCGTCCGCAGGATAATCCTCCTGACCTGCCAGCGCATCACAGCGAACCGTGACCTTTACATGCCCCACAACGGGATCGCCCAGAATGGAGTCAGGCTCCTTGGGCGTGTTCGGCGTCCACTGCCGAATGCACAGGACTCCGGAGGACAGGAGCACCGCCGCGATCACGGCTATGACCAGCACCCGCAGACCGATCTTATGCAGAACGCGCAGAACGATCAGAATTACAAGAACGGCAAGCAGTGCCGCCCACACGGCGATCTTCCAGTCGTCGACCCAACCGCTCGTGAGAATTGCCAGGGATTCCGTTTCGATGTTACTCATGATTTTCGTCACAAAGCCCCGAAAAAATGCAGGGCTTCCTTTCTCCGTCAAATATGATACTTATTTTAACACAAAACCACATCACTTGTCAAGAAGCGGCGTGCGTCAACCCAAAACGATTCTCTGCGCAAAATAATTCGGACAGGGAGCGTATTATTCTTGACTTTCGGAGGCAATCTGTGGTATACTGGAAGTAGAAATACATTACCGCACGGAGGGACGCCAAATGACGTATGTTCTTATCGCAATCATCGTTCTGTTTCTGATCGTCGTGTTTGCCAACATCTGTATCGTACCCCAGGCAAACCAGTATATCGTCGAATTTCTCGGGAAATACCGCACCACGTGGGATGCGGGTCTGCACGTGAAGATCCCGTTTGTCGAAAAGATCGCGAAAAAGGTGTCGTTGAAGGAGCAGGTTCTGGACTCTCCCCCTCAGCCCGTGATTACAAAGGATAACGTCACCATGCAGATCGACACCGTGATCTACTTCCAGATCACCGACCCCAAGCTGTACACCTACGGTGTGGAGTACCCCA
>USTB01000176.1 GCA_900557635.1 uncultured Eubacteriales bacterium | reverse complement strand
CTGTGGCTGAGGGCGAGAAGTGCGACCGTTGCTGGAGAGTGACCCGCGACGCCGTCCGCACCGAGGACGCTTGTCTGTGCGCGCGTTGCCGTGCAATTGTGCAATGATGGCACACCGTAACAACGACACATCCGTATACCGCCGCGTATTGCGCCGCCTGCCCTTTCTCGTGGTGACGGCGCTATGCGTTATTCTGGATCAGTTGACCAAGCTGTGGGCGGTGCGCGATCTGAAGCCGATTGTCGATTATCCCCTGATCCGCGGCGTGTTCCATTTGACCTATGTGGAAAATCGCGGGGCGGCGTTCGGCATGTTTGCCGATGCGCGCTGGCTGTTTATGGTGACCTCCACGATAGCGGTGGTCGCACTGGCGGGAATGATCCTCCTGATGCGGCGCATTCACGGCTTGGGTCTGGTCGCCATGGCAATGCTGTGCGGCGGCGGGATCGGAAATATGATCGACCGCGTGGCAAATGGTTTTGTTGTGGATTTCTTCAATTTTGAGCTGATTCATTTTGCCGTGTTCAATGTGGCGGATGTATTCGTCTGCGTGGGCGTGGGACTGCTGTGCCTTGATCTGATCCTGTTCGAGTTTCGCGATTCGGGCGACGGGCAGAAGCAGAAAACATCTGATTGTGAGAAACCGTCGGAGGATCGCACCGATGTGTGATTCGTTTGCGGGTATGCGTTTGGATGTGTATGTGTCGCAGAGTGAGGAGATCACCCGCTCCGCCGCACAAAAACGGATCGAGCGCGGACTGGTCACGGTCAACGGCGCTCCGTTCGACAAAAACTACCGTCTGCGCGACGGGGATCGCGTGGAGATCGACCGACCCGAGCCGGAGTATACCGACGCCGTTCCGCAGAACATTCCCCTGAACATTGTATATGAGGACGACGACCTTTTGGTGGTCAACAAGGAAAAGGGAATGGTGGTGCATCCTGCGCCCGGGCATCCGGACGGGACTCTGGTGAACGCCCTGCTGTATCACTGCGGCGATTCGCTTTCCGCCATCAACGGCGTGGTGCGCCCCGGCATCATTCACCGCCTCGACCGCGATACGTCGGGACTTCTGATGGTCGCCAAAAATGACCGTGCACACGTGTTTTTGGCACAACAGCTCAAGGAACGGCACATATCCCGTCGCTATCAGGCAATTGTGATCGGCGGGTTTCGGGACGAGAGCGGCACGGTGAACGCGCCCATCGGGCGGCACCGTACAGACCGCAAACGGATGCAGGTCACGTCGGACGGGCGTGAGGCGGTGACGCATTACCGCGTGCTTTCCCGCTATTCGGGCTACACGTGGCTCGAACTGGCACTGGAAACCGGTCGCACGCATCAGATCCGCGTGCATATGTCCCACATCGGGCATCCGCTTGTGGGCGATCCTGTGTACGGGCGGGAAAACGATCCTCTTTCCAAAAAATACCGCACGGTGCTCTCGGGGCAGTGCCTCCATGCCAAGACCCTCAGCTTTGTGCATCCCACGACCGGATGTCTGATGGAATTTGACAGCGAGCTTCCCGCATATTTTAAGACCGTGCTTGCGGCACTGGATAAAACGGCGGCATCCCGCGCCTGACGCGCACTTTGAGTCACTTTGCCGTAATCCATTCGGAGCGAGAACAGATATGCAAGATTTCACCATTCAAAATTGCCGTGTTTTTTCGGCACGGGACGGCTTTTCCACTGCCTCCCTTTCGGTTTCGGACGGAAGATTCGCGCCCGATGTCCTGCCGACCGAGGTGTGCATGGACTTAGGCGGTCTGCGCGTGATCCCCGGCTTGGTCGACGTTCATACCCACGGCAGACACGGCATGGACTTTGTGCGCGCGGACGCGGAACAGCTTCGCCGTCTGCGCCGCTCCTATGCCGAGATCGGTGTGACCACCGTGGTGCCGACCTTGGCTTCCGCACCCTTTGCCCAATGGCTTGAGGCAATCGGGCGGGTGCGCGAGGCGGGCTTTTGCGCCGTCGCCCTGGAGGGAAGATACCTCAACCCCGAAAAGCGCGGCGTTCACCGTGCCGATCTGCTTGCCCTGCCGAGCACCGATGAGCTGATGCAGATTCGGGAGGCGGCGGGTGGACTTCGCGTCCATTTGACCGTGGCGCCCGAGCTGGATGGTGCCGAGACGTTTATCCGTCTTGCCCGTTCCTTTGGCTATACGGTCGCATTGGGGCACAGCGCCGCAGATTACGAAGAGACCTGCCGCGCAGAGGAGTGGGGCGTGAATGCCTACACCCATCTGTTCAACGCCATGCCGTCCCTGCATCACCGCAATCCGGGTCCTGTCTGCCGCGCGCTGACAGGCGACGGATATTGCGAACTGATCTGCGACGGCTTTCATCTGCATCCCGAGATCGTCGCTATGGTGCGTCGATGCAAAAGTGCCGAGCGGATCGTCCTCATCACCGATTCCATGGAAGGAACGGGGTGTCCGGACGGAGAATATACCATCGCCGGCGAAACGGTGCGCATGGTCAACGGTTGCGCCTTGGCGGCGGACGGCACCATCGGCGGCAGTACATTGGAGCTACCGGGTGCGGTTCTGAATTTTTGTACCTTCACGGGTGCGGATGCGGAAACGGCGCTGCGGTGTGCGACCGACAACCCCGCGCGTATGCTTGGAATTCGCGATCTCTGCGGCGGAATGGAGGCGGGTATGCCTGCCGATTTCTGCGTACTGGACGAGCGCGGATGCATCGTTCGCGTGTTTATCGGCGGCAGGGAGGTCCCCATGCCGTCCCCCAAGCCCCTGCTTTCCCCGTCCGACTGCTGACAGTTGCCGAAATATTCGGCTGATTTGCATAGATCGCCGTTTTTTGGCACATACTCCGCAAAAACGGAGATGGCAGAAAATGGATGACCTCAAAGCTCAAAGGACAGATGCCGACAGCCCGCATGCGGCGGCGTTTCATGCAAGAGAAGGCCGCCGTGCGCTTTGGCGCGGCGGATATC
>USTB01000175.1 GCA_900557635.1 uncultured Eubacteriales bacterium | reverse complement strand
GGCGTACAGCCTGATGAGGCCGTCGGCCAGCTCCTTTGCCGCCGCCTTGGCGCGCTGACGGGTCTTGACCCATTCCGTGCCGCCCATGCGGGATAGCTTGAGGGAGCCGTCCGACCCGTGCGCGCCGATATATTTGGACACCATATCCAGATGGTCGCACGGGAGATACAGCATGTCGGTGCCGGCGTACTTGATCTTGACGAAATCGCGCACCGCGCCGTCCACGCTCAGCCTTTGCAAGCCCAGATACTGCCCGATGCCGTGCGCCGCATGCACCACATAATCGCCTACGTTGAGGTCGGCATAGGACATGATCTTTTCCTTTGCCGATTTCTTTTTGGGATGCGGACGGGCACTGCGCACCTTCCTGCCCACGGCGCTCTGTCCGGCGTACAGGGACAGGAGCGCAAAGCGGGAATCGCTCAGTTCAAAGCCGGGGACGGTACAACCGCAACACAGATACGGAATGCCGGGCTTGGGCGCTTCGGCGCCGCCCATTACCGAGGGGACGGAATCCTCCTCAAGCATGGCGTGTACCGCGCGCATCATGGCCTCGTTTTCGCACATGAGCAGAACCGTGAACCGATTCCGCAGATAATAGGTCAGGTCCTCCCGCAGGAGGGGCAGACTGTCGGCATAGGACACCGTGGACTTGGTCACGAAGGAGTACAGACCGCTCAGCTTCACACCGGTCAGCGCCGACGCAAAGGTCTCGCACATCAGGGTCACTCTGCCCTCCACGCGCGCGGCAAGCTCCTCTTCAAAGAGATTGTAGCAGGCGTATTTGCCCGCAATGCTCCCTTCCTCCAGCAGATCGCTTACGGTCTGGCGCGCATGCCACATCACGCTTTTGATGCGCTCGGCAAGCGCGTTCTTTTCCTGAAAGACCCACAGCGGACTGTCCGAAAAATAGTCCAGCAGGGTCGCCTTCTGCGGGTACAGGAGCGAAATATACTTGTCGGCAAACGGAAGCTCCAGACCGCCCGTCACCGTTTCCAGCTCGGCGGCAAGGGACTCCCGCAGACTGCCGTCCGCCTTTTTCATGCGCTCGCGGATCGCTGCGGCGATCTTCTCCCGTCCCGCCGCATCCACGGGGATCTCACGCGCGGGGAGAAGCTCCACGCCGTCCGCCGGCTCGGTGCGCCGCTGACTGAGCGGATCGTACCAGTTCATATCGTCCAGGGTGTCGCCGAAGAATTCCAGACGGAGAGGGGCGGCGCAGTTGGGCGGGTAAATGTCCGCAATGCCGCCGTGCACCGAATACTGTCCCGGCGCATCCACCAAATCGGCGCGGAGATAGCCCGCACCCTCGAGCCATGCCGTCAGCTCGGACAGAACATAGTCCTCGCCCACGCAGAGGGACAGCCCCATCTTCCGCAAAAGGTCGGGCGGCACCGTAAACTGCAGGGCGGCGTCGGGGGTCGCCAGCGCAATGTCGTAGTCACCGTACAGCGCCGCATGCATCGCCGAAAGCCTCTCATACTCGTAGTCATGAGAGGCGGTAATATTATGAAAAACCAGATCTCTTGCCGGACAGTTCAGCACGCGCAGTCCCGCCGAGGTCAGGCTCTCGGTCAGCCGACGCGCTTCCTTTTCCTCGGACAGGAGCAGGAAAATGCCCCGTCCCGTTTCCCGACGCAGATCCTGCGCCAGCGCGGCATAAAACGCCGCCCGCGCACCCTCGCACAGTCCGGTCACAAGCAGGGGCATCTTGGTGCGCGCCTTCTGCTGTTCCCGCACGGTGCGCAGAACCGAACCGTACTCCCGTTCCGCGCGGATTCCCTCAAAGATCATACGTTGCCCTTTCCGTTGTATCGGCACATCGCCTGCTCGGTGTCGCCGTTGAGCATCAGCTCAAGCGCCGGCAGGACGTGCTCAAAGCAGGTTCGGATGCCGTCCCGCTGAGAGACGGGGACTGTGCCCAGCACCCAGTTCACCAGATCCGCGCCTGCGGGCGGCGTGCCCACGCCGATCTTGATGCGCGGGAAGCGATCCGAATTCAACTGCTCGATGATGCTTTTGATGCCGTTGTGACCGCCCGCACTGCCCTTGGTGCGAATGCGCATCACGCCCACGTCCAAGCTCACGTCGTCATAGATCACAAATACGCGCTCGGGCGGGATCTTGTAAAAGGACGCCGCCTCCCGTATCGCCTCGCCCGAACGGTTCATAAAGGTCTGCGGGCGCATGAGAAGCACGCGGTTCTGACCGATCGACGCCTCGCCGCACAGGGCATGAAAACGGGCGCGGTCGGTTTTTGTGTGCAAACTGTCGCACAGAATGTCCATGCACAGAAATCCGATGTTGTGACGGGTATGCGTGTATTCCGCACCGGGATTGCCCAGACCCGCAACAATGGCGCTCACGGGTCCCGATGCCTGTTTGTCTGTCTGCTCGATGGAACGGAACAGATCGAAAATGTTTGCCATGCTCGGGTTCTTCCTTTCTCCGCACAGCGGCGGACCTTTAACATTATACGGCAAAACCAGAATTTTTGCAAGGGATAGCCGTTTTTTCTTTGAAAAAATTGTAAATAATCGTAAAACTGGTTGTAATTATTTGAAGGGTGTGGTAATATGTAAGTTGCGTTGAATGTTACAACAAATTATATTCGGAGGTACCTACTAAATGAGTAAGAAGTATGTTTATCTTTTCACCGAAGGTAACGCAAATATGCGTGAGCTTCTCGGCGGTAAGGGTGCAAACCTTGCGGAAATGACCAACATCGGTCTTCCCGTTCCTCAGGGCTTCACCATCTCCACCGAGGCCTGCACGCAGTACTATGAAGACGGACGTCAGATCAATCCCGCAATCCAGGCAGAGATCATGGAAAATATCGCAAAGATGGAGCAGATCACCGGCAAGAAGTTCGGCGACGAGAAGAATCCTCTTCTGGTTTCCGTTCGTTCCGGCGCACGCGCTTCTATGCCCGGCATGATGGACACCATCCTGAACCTGGGTCTGAACGACGACGTGGTGG
>USTB01000174.1 GCA_900557635.1 uncultured Eubacteriales bacterium | reverse complement strand
TGACGCGCAAGCCGCAAAATACCGCGCGGGCGACACCTACACAGCCGAGGGCAACACAACCCTGTACGCCGTGTGGAAGCCCTACTCCTATCTTGTGGTATTCCGCGCAAACGGGGGAAGCAATGCGCCCGCCTCTGCGTGGAAGGTGAAGGACGTTCCCTTCCTCATCCCCGCCGAGAAGCCGACGCGCGAGAACTATGTCTTTTTGGGGTGGTCAACCGATCCCGATGCCGAGATCCCCGAGTATTCGCCGGGGGACGAGCTGACCGTAAACGGAGAAACCGTCCTGTTTGCCGTGTGGGGCAAGGGCTGTTACCTGATCGCGTATGACGCCAACGGCGGCGGGAACGCGCCCTCCGATCAGATCAAGCAGGAGGGTGAGGCACTGACCCTCACCGACAAAATTCCCGACCGCGAGGGCTACAGCTTCCTCGGCTGGGCGCTGACCCCCGATGCCGCCGAGCCGACGTATCAGCCGTCCTCGATGTGGAGCGAGGAGCGCGAAGCGACCCTGTACGCCGTGTGGGATCCCAACGATTATACCGTCACCGTCCGATACATCTACGAGGACGGCACATCCGCCGCACCGTCGGCAATGCTCACCTGTGCCTACGGCACGGAATATTCGGTGGATTCGCCCCTTTTGGACATGCGCATCCCCACCGAGCGCACCGTAAGCGGCACCATGGAGGCGTCCGATTTCACCGTGACCGTGGTCTATTTCTGGGCGGAGCGATACCCCCGCAGTGTGATCTTAACGGGCGTTTCCGATATGGAGGAAACGGGCTTTACCGTGACAGGACGGCTCTTTGAGGGCGACGGTACGGTGGAATACGGTGTCAGCCTGACAGACAGCGCCGACGGCGTGCTGAAATGGCAGACCGATCCCGCCTTCACCGATCTGGCGGGAGAGACCGACTATTACGTGTTCGTGCGCGTCACGGGGAGCACCTATTATGAGGACACCGTGTCCGACCCCGTCATGATGCACACGCGCAACCCCGCAAACGTGACCGACGAGCCGGATGAAACCACTTATAACCCCATTTTCTCCGACCCTGGCGATCTCTCGGGCTACCGCCTCGGCGCTTCGCCTGCCCTTTCGCCGTATCTGTCGGTAGGACTGGTGCTCGCAGGGCTTGCCTTGGTGCTGGCGTCCCTCATCACCTTCCGTCGCCTGCAATAACCGCCCGCGATGCGGCGCACCCTCCGTTCGCCGCGTTTTCACCACCGTATTACGTTATATAATAAGGAAGATTATTAGAAAGGATTCTTTCACTATGCTTATCGGAAATGCCATTGTCGGTCAGTCCGGCGGTCCGACCACCGCCATCAACGCAACCCTTTCCGGTGTCATCCGCGGCGCGCTCTCGTGCGAAGCCATCGGCACGCTTTACGGCGCATTCAACGGCGTGGAGGGAATGCTCCATGACCGTGTATGTAACTTAGACGAAATCTTCGCTTCGGAAAAGGATCTTGTCTGCTTGGAACACACGCCTGCCGCCGCGCTCGGCTCGTGCCGCCTCAAGCTCCCGCGCGACGGGGAGGACGAGGACACCTATCGCACCCTGTTCGCTTTTTTTGAGAAGTATAACATCCGTTACTTCTTCTATATCGGCGGCAACGATTCCATGGACACGGTTGCAAAGGTGTCCGCCTACGCCCGCAAATGCGGCTACGACATCTGCGTGATAGGCGTGCCCAAGACCATCGATAACGACGTGACGGGAACCGACCATACGCCCGGCTACGGTTCCGCCGCAAAGTATATCGCCGCCTCGGTGCGCGAAATGCTTCGGGACTGTGCCGTATATACCGTACCCGCCGTCACCATTGTGGAGATCATGGGACGCGATGCCGGCTGGCTCACTGCCGCCGCCGCACTTCCCGGCGCTGACGGCGGGGACGCGCCCGACCTGATCTACCTGCCCGAGCGCACCTTCTCGTTTGAAGCCTTTTTCCGCGATGTTCGAGCCGCGCTCGAACGTCATCCCAACGTCATGGTCGCTGTCTCCGAGGGTCTGCGCTGTGAGGACGGACGCTACGTGGGCGAATCCGCACAGTCCGGTGCCGCCGACGTGTTCGGGCATAAGTATCTTTCCGGTACGGGAAAGGCGCTCGAGATCGCCGTCAAGGAAGAGATCGGCTGTAAGGTTCGTTCGGTGGAGCTGAATATCCTCCAGCGCTGTGCCGCACATATCGCCTCCAAAACCGACCTTGAGGAATCGGTCGCCGTGGGTCGCGCGGCAGTCGAAGCCGCCGCCGACGGGGTCTCCGGAAAAATGATGACCCTCCGCCGTGTCAGCGATACCCCCTATTCCGTGGTTCCCGATTATGAGGATATCGACAAGATCGCAAATCAGGTACGCACCGTGCCCGATTCCTTTATCAATGAGGCGGGCAATCAGATCACGCCCGAGGGCGTCCGCTATATCCTGCCCATGATCCGCGGCGAAAGCATGCCCGAATTCGAGAACGGCATGCCCGTGTACTTCCGCATCCCCCGATAATGCCGAACGGCACACAGCCCGATTCGCAACTGCACCGAAAGGAGTCCGTTATGGCAGATATCGACAGTATCATGCAAATGCTCGATTGGAAGCAGAGCGCCGATGTCCAAAACGAGGGTCTGCGTCTGGCAAAGGAAGTAGAAAGCATTCAGGCTTTCCTCCAGCCGTGCAACCGAAATTTCAATAAGAATGTTTGGGACAATTGTGCCAAGGTCTTGTCGGAACGCTCGGATGAGGAATTGCTTTCCTACCTCGTTCCCCTTATGGAATGGATGCAGGATATGAATTGGCCGGGAGCCGATCGCATACTCGATCGGCTGAGACACTTTTCCGATCGGACTTCCCTGATGCACGCATATCAACACTGCCTGACGTGCGCCCGCGCCCAAAAGAATGCGGCGTGGGAAGCCAACCTGCAAATGCTACTAAAACCATAAAAACGTCCCCGATCATGCCCCTCGGCTTGACAACACA
>USTB01000173.1 GCA_900557635.1 uncultured Eubacteriales bacterium | reverse complement strand
AAAGCCAGCAGGCTCAAAGTCGGAATTGCGGAATTCCTCCATAATGTCGTGCAAAAGGAGACATGCGGTATCGTTCATGCGGCGGAAAAGACGGCGCATCCGCGCGGTGCGGTATGCCTCGGACGGCAGTGCCGTCTCAAAATATCTTAGGGAAACCGCCTGCACCCGCGCCTCGATCTCGCCGTCCGGAATTACTGCGTGCAAACGTCCCTCGGATTGATATTGGCGCAGAACCAATTCCAGCACCCGATGGATATAATTGCCCTGATCCGCCGATCCGAAGCGGCGGTTCGCCTCATGACGGATCCGCAGTACATACGCGCCGAGGTACGACATGGGACATTTTTCAAAGCAGTCGATGCGCGATTTGGTCAGGGACATCCTGTCGCCGTGGACATGTGCGGAAGTCTCACGGGTAATCGACGCATTCCGCACGGTGAGCGGCTCATGCACGGCGGCAAGACGGCGCTCGTCCATACCGACGCGGCGCAGAGCCTCAGAGAGCGTTCTCCCCGTTTGCGAGGACTGCTCCCTTGCCGCAAGCTCCAAGGCGGATTCCGCCGTCAGCGCACGGTGATACACGGGGATATCCGATTCATGCAGAATGGGTGTGTCCGGAAAGAGGGTCAGTATGCGCACAACCGCCGAGGACGGGAGCATGGCGCTTCCGTCGGGCTGTGCGGCGGCGTAGGAAACATGAACGCCGTCCGGCGCGGAGCAAAGCGCACGGTACACATGATACTGCTCCTGCGCCGCCACCTGCTCGTCACGCGGCGCCAATTCGACCTCATAGGTCTCAAGCGCGGCAAGCTCACTGTCGTCAAACAGACCGCCTTTTTTCGGGGGCGCGGGAAAAATGCCCTCGTTCATACCCATCAGATAGACGTGACGGACACCGTCGGTGCGCATGGTCGCCGCACTGCCGATCGCCACGGTATCCACGCCGGACGGAATGCGTCCCAGATCGATACTGCCGAACACGAGCATAAGAAGCTGACGCAGAACCGGAACAGTCACCGTCGCCTCACCCGCGCAATCCACCAGAATGTCGAGCGCATCCATAACCGCGTTCCAAACAGGCGTGCCCTCAGGCGATGCCGCCTGCATTCTCTCATAGAAGCCGTTTTCACAGAGGAAGCGATACAAAGCGCCGCAGGCATCCAACACGCGCACGCCGCCGCTCAGCTCTTCCCCCAATGCCCGAAGCGGATCTGCCACACGGGCGCGGATCTGACGCAGACGGCGCAGACGCTCCGCCGCTTCCTCGCGCATGGGGCGGTCGGAATAGCCGTCGGGCGACATGCACCATGCATCGTTGTCCCACCATGCCGAGCCGCTCGGCTCCCATGTCGTGACATATCCCTCAAGCAGATCAATCTCCTCTTCCTCCAGAGGACACAGCCCTGTCTTGACATAGGACAGGACATCCTCGCACCGCCATCCCCTGCCGATGATATTCAGCGCATACAAAATCAGGCGAACCGGCGGCTGTGCATGGAGCGGACGCGGCACGGCAAAAAAGAACGGTACGCCGTAGCGCGCAAAGGAAATCTGCACGATGCCGTCATAGCGGACGGGATCGCGCGTGACCACCGAAAAATCACGGAAGCGCGCGCCGCCGCGCACCCGTACCGCAATGTCGGCGGCAATGCGGTCGCACTCTTCATACAAGGTTCGCGCTTCGTATAAGGTCAGTGAGGGATCGACGCCCGCCGACACCGCGCCCTGCACCGAGGTGTCCCAAAATGCCTTTTCCAGTTCGCGCAGACGGGGTGCACATGCGGACGGCGCGTCCGTGAGGACGGTCTCCGAAAAGGGCGTGCCGCAGTCACACGACAGGCGGCGCAGACGGCGCAGTGTATATTCCAGTGCACCGAATGTCCCCATGCCGCGCTCCTCGGGGAGCGGAAAGGCGACGGTCACCCCGTCCGCTGTGCGCAGGATCTGACGGATCACGGCAAACTGGTCGGGCGTAAAGCCGAAAAAGGAGTCCAGATACACCTGTCTGCCCGCAAAAAACGGATGATCGTCCAAAAGCGCGTCCAGACGGGTCAGATCGTCGCCCGGATCGGTATATTTTTCATGAATCGCGGCATCAAAGCCCGACGCAATGAGGGAAAGATCATGCAGCTTCTGCGACAGACGCACATAATGCCCATCCGCCTCGAGCGCATCCGCCGCCTCGGAAAGCCGCTCGGGCGTGACGCGGTAGCGCTTCAGATTTTCGCACGCAGAAACCAGGAGCGCCACCGTGCCCGCGTCCTCGGCATGCACCCCGCCGTAAAGGCAAAGCGCATCGGAGAGCGAACACAAAGTAAGCCACATCAAAACGGCGCGTGCGCCTGATGTGGCATAACGATAGGAAAGCCCGCCGTATTCGCGGAAAACGCGATTGGCAAGCCGTGTGAAATTGAGAACCTCCAGCTCCGCCATAGGCACGCCTGCCGAAACGCAGGCGGCATTGACGGCATGCTCCGCCGACAGGGTCTGCTGCTCGGGAACCAGCAGCAGGACTCGTTTTCCGGCGCGCAGATCGGTCAGGATCCCGTCGATGATCCGACGGGTCTTTCCGCTTCCGGCACGCCCCAGTATCAGCTCGGGCATCAGTCGTCATCCCCCGTATCAATGTCGTTGTATTCGGCGCCGTGCAGTGAAATGAATTCCTTGCGTGCGGCGATATCGTCGCCCAGGAAGGTATCGAACACGCGTGCAGTCTCCTGTGCGTCCGCCTCGGTAATTTGAATCAGACGACGCGTTGCGGGATTCATGGTGGTCTGCCACATCATTTCCGGCTCGTTCTCACCAAGACCCTTGGAGCGCTGAATCGTGTATTTCTTCCCCTCAAGATCCTTTAAGATCTCGGCTTTTTCGGCTTCGGTGAAGGCAAAATAGGTCTTGTCTCCCGCATTGATCTCAAACAGGGGGGATTCGGCGATATAGACGCGTCCCTCGCGGATGAGCGTGGGGAGCAGACGGTAAAACAGG
>USTB01000172.1 GCA_900557635.1 uncultured Eubacteriales bacterium | reverse complement strand
TGTCAAGACCCTTTCCCAAAAGGGTCTTGACCGGGGTCCGGGGCGGCGCCCCGCGTAACTCCCCGCGCGTCCCCTGCACATCCCCCGCTTCCCTACGTAAGAGAGCGGAGACGGGAGACAAGGGCGGGGAGACGGGAGACGAGGGAGTCAAGCTCGGACGGGGTGTTGCGGTAAGAAAAAGAAAAGCGGACAGCACCGAGGGCGTCGGAGGCGGGGACGCCCATAGAAAGCAGGACAGGGGAAGGCGCGGTGCCGCCGAGACGGCAGGCAGAGCCGACCGAAACGCTGATCCCGTTCAGATCAAGCAGAAGGGTGAGCGCCTCCCCGAGAACACCGTCAAATGAGAGGCAGGAAAAGCCGGGCAGACGGGGCGCGCCCGCGCCGTAGATGCGACAGGCATGGGGAAAGGCGCGGAGCATTTCGCGCTCGAAACGGTCGCGGAGCGCGGAAAGCGACTCCTGCGCGGCGCACGCGGCAAAGGACTCCCGCAGGGCGACCGCCATAGACGCGGCGGCGGCGACATTCTGCGTACCGGCACGTTTTCCGTTCTCCTGCCCGCCGCCGAGAAGGAGGGGCGGGAGAGGCGTACCGCGGCGGACGAAGAGCAGACCGCATCCGCGCGGCGCGCCGAACTTGTGACCGGAAAACGCCATCATATCACAGCCGAGCGCCCGAGGGGAGACGGGAACCGAGCCGGGAAGCTGAACGCCGTCCGAGAAAAACAGCGTGCCGTAATGCGCGGCAAGCGCGCTCAGCTCCTCCACAGGCTGAAGCACGCCCGTCTCATTGTTCGCTGCCATCACGGAAAGCAGAGCGGTGTTGCGGGCGGCAAGCTCGTTTTCCACAGCGTGTGGAGAGATCCGACCGCTTTCCTCGGGAGAGAGAAAGACCACCTGCCTGCCGAGAGCCGACTCCCGCTCGGCGCAGTGTGCGGACGCGGGATGCTCCATGGCGGACGTGACCAATTTCCCCTGACCGATGGATAGCGCGGCGCGGATCGCCCAGTTGATGCCCTCGGTGCCGCCCGACGTAAAGAACAGTTCGTCGGCATGGCATCCGAGCAGAGCGGCGCATTCCTCCCGCGCGCGTGCCAGACAGGCGGCAGCGCGCTTTCCGCCGCCCGTGCGGGACGACGGATTCTGCCAAAATTCGCGGGAAACGCGGTCGAATTCCCGCATAGCGGCATCATACGGCGGGACGGCGGCGGCGGCATCGGCATAGATCGGCGGGAACGCGGGATCGGACGGAGCGGATACAGAAGAAGCATATACGGAGGTCGGCTCGGCACAGGCGGGACGGCGGTTCATTTTGCGCCCTCCCGCGCGGCGGCAATGGCGGCGACGGCAAGACGGTCGCACCGTTCGTTGTACGGATGCCCCGCATGCCCGCGCACCCAGTGACACGTGACCCGATGCCGCTCAGTCAACTGCAAAAGCTCCTCCCAAAGATCAGAATTCAAGGCGGGACGGCGATCGGACTTCACCCAGCCGCGCGCCCGCCACGCCTTCGCCCAGCCCAGCTTGAGCGCGTCGATCACATATTTGGAATCGCTGTACAGATCCACCTCACACGGTTCCCGCAGTGCGCGCAGACCCACGATCACGGCGGTCATCTCCATGCGGTTGTTGGTGGTGGCGGGATCGCCGCCCGAAAGCTCCTTTTCCCTGCCGTTATAAACCAAAACAACGCCGTAGCCTCCGGCGCCCGGATTTCCGCTGCACGCGCCGTCGGTGTATAGGTCGATATGCTTCATATTTTATGCCTCCGTGCCGCGTCTCTTGCAATTTGCGGCAAATTGTGGTATACTGTAAAAGAGTAAAATTCGAAACTGCGGTCACGCGCAGTGCGGGGGAGTTCATTTTCATGGCAGGGCAGATTACGGTACGAGGAATACGGTTCGACTCGGTCAGCCTCGGGGAGGCGGTTGCCCGTTGCCGCGCCATGCTGGAAACCGACGGCGTGTCGGTAATCCACACCCCGAACGCAGAGATCGCGCAGATGTGTCAGGAGCACCCCGAATATCTTGATGTGTACAACGACGCCGACCTGATCATCCCCGACGGGATCGGGGTCATTGCCGCCGCCCGCATCCTCGGAACTCCGCTGACTGCGGGAAAGGTTGCAGGCATCGATCTGTGCCGTGAGCTGATCGCCTACTGTGCGCAGACAGGCTACGGCGTGTTTCTTTTGGGCGGAAAGCCGGGCGTTGCCGAGGAAGCCGCCGCCGCGCTGGAGAAACAATATATCGGACTGCACATATGCGGCGTGCACGACGGCTACTTCACCGACGACCGTCCCGTCATACAGAAAATAAACGAAAGCGGCGCCGATCTGCTTTTGGTGTGCCTCGGCGTACCCAAGCAGGAGCTGTGGATCGCTGCACACCGGAAAGAGCTGACCGGCGTCCGCCTGACCGGAGGCTTCGGCGGCACCCTGGATGTATTTGCAGGCAGGGTGCGCCGCGCTCCGCAAATTTTCATCCGACTGGGACTGGAGTGGCTCTACCGATTGATACGGGAGCCGCGTCGGATCCGCAGAATGATGAAAATTCCGAAATTTCTCGCAGGGACGGTGCGATGCCGTCTGCGAGGCTCGCGTCATACCGTGGGATCGTAAAGATTGTCACGCATGACCCGTTTCCAGTCCACGCAAAGCCGCTTGATGGTCACCGTAGCGGGTGCATCGGGCGAGGTATTGCGTCTGTTATTGGGCAAAACGGTATCCACCTGATACAGGTAGCGGTTTTCCAAAAGACGCCGCATTGCGTCGGCTGTCATCTGTTTGTCCACATGGTAGTGATTGCTCACCGCGTCCACAGTGCCCCAAAACGTGGGATACTGCACCTGTTTTTTGTCCTGCTTCAACTCAAGATATTTCAGATTTCGGAATATGTACTGGTAATAATCCGAAAAACCGTCCGACACGGCGGGTAGCTCCACGGCATAAGACGCCGTATTGCGAAGCTGTGCGCTCAGGCACTCCCGCACGCCGTACACGCCCACGGTCTTTTTGCAACGGTTGACCAAAAACGAGGCCGCCGAGCTGAAATGCCCGTCGCCGGAAAAAATAATGAAAACG
>USTB01000171.1 GCA_900557635.1 uncultured Eubacteriales bacterium | reverse complement strand
TTCAAGTCGGTCTTTTCCAAGAAAAAGGACGAGCCGAAGAGCGAAGCGCAGGAAGCCGACGAAACCGCAATGCACGCGCCCGACGAGCTGTAAGCCGTATCGGGCAAACAGTCAAAAAAGCGGTTCGACCCGCCGACGCGTGCAAAATTTGGCGGGTATAATCCCCCATGCTTCGACATAAAATCTCCCGTAGAAGAACCAAAGAAGAAAAACGCCGTCACGAACAAATGTCGGCGAAAATTTCCAAAAGAAAGCGACGGGAGAACCACCATGCAAAAGCCGCAAATTGCC
Source organism: uncultured Eubacteriales bacterium (assembly GCA_900557635.1). The sequence goes on along the minus strand of USTB01000171.1, from coordinate 2,821 downwards.
GCAATCTGCCTTTCCGTGAGCCTTGCTCTGTCTCTGTCCCTTCCCTGTGCCGCGCTGAACCGCCGCGACGGGGAAACGGCAGACGGCACAGGCGTGTCCGATCACGCCGAGCACATCCGTGCCCTGCAATATGAGGCGCTTGCCTCGCAGGATACGGATGCCACCGACCTTTCCGCCGCATTTTCGAGCGGTATCTCGGCGGAATGCGCCGTGCTTACGGACAGTTGCGGCAGAGTGCTCTATGCGCGGAACGCACAGCGTCAGCACGGCATTGCCAGCACCACCAAGATCATGACGGCATATGTGGTGCTGGAGCGTCTCGATCCCGATGCCGAGGTCACGGTATCTCCGTTGGCTGTGGGCATCGAAGGCTCTTCCGTTTATCTGCGCGCGGGTGAAGTTCTCACCGTGCGCGAGCTTCTGTACGCCGTCATGTTGCAAAGCGCAAACGATGCCGCCGCCGCACTTGCCATTGCCGCCTGCGGCTCGGTGGACGCCTTCGCCTGCGCCATGAACGAAAAGGCGGCGGCGCTCGGCATGCGGGACACGCATTTTACCAATCCGCACGGTCTGCCCTCCGACGATCATTATTCCACTGCGGCTGACATGGCGATCCTGACGGCGCACGCCCTGAATTTTCCTGCCTTCTGCGAGATCGTTTCCATGCGCCGCGCCTCCATTCGGCGGCAGGACAGTACCGCCATGAGCGCGTTGGTGAATCACAACCGCCTTCTGTTTTCTTACCCGGGCGCCGTGGGCGTCAAGACGGGATTTACAAAGAGCAGCGGCAGATGCCTTGTCAGCGCGGCGGAGCGGGACGGTGTCCTTCTGGTCGCCGTGACCCTCAACGCACCCGACGACTGGCGCGACCATGCCGCGCTTCTGGACTACGGCTTTTCCGTGCTGGAATGCGAGGTCTTTGCGCAGGAGGGCGAGGTCGTGCGCACCCTGCCCGTGGCAGGAGGTACTCTGTCAGAGATTCATGCAGTCTGCGCACAGCGCCTTGCCTGCGTCCTGTCGCGCGACCACGGCGAGCTACGGGTAGAATATGAACTGCGTCCCTTCTATTTTGCCCCCGTTGCCTGCGGGGACAAGCTGGGAAGAGCGTCGGTCTACGAAAACGACACGCTCATCGCCGCATGCGATCTGGTAGCACAGGAGGCAGTTCCGCTGCTGCAAAAAGAAAAATTACCGTTCCGTCAGCGTCTGCGCCGTTGGCTTTTCGGCGTCGAGTCTGAAACGGACGGAGCCTTCGGCTCCGCATAAATCACACAAACAAGCGCTCCGCGCGGAGCGGCATGCGGCACACGGAAACTGTGTACCGACGCCGTGTGCCCTCCCCCGAGGAGACATCACGCCGCGTTCCTGCGGCACGGAGAATTCTATGCAACGTAAAACAACAGAGCCGATGCGGCTGCAAAAATACTTATCCGACTGCGGCGTTCTGTCCCGACGCGCCGCCGATGCCGCCATTGCGGCAGGAGAGGTCACGGTCAACGGTACCGTCGCCGTCCTCGGTCAAAAGGTGATGGCGGGCAGAGACACCGTGCTCTATCAGGGCAAACGGGTGCGTCAGCCCATCGGGCAAAAGGTATACATCAAGCTGAACAAGCCCGAGGGCTATGTCACCACCCTGTCCGACGAAAAGGGACGTCCGTGTGTGGCGGAGCTGGTGCGCGGCGTGGGTACCCGCGTCTACCCGTGCGGCAGGCTGGATATGGATTCCGAGGGACTCCTCATCCTGACCAACGACGGTGAGCTTGCCAACAAGCTCACCCATCCGCGTCACACTATCCCCAAGATCTACTATGTCAAGGTTGATGCCGAGATCACGCTCGAACAGCTTGAGCGGCTCAATCTCCCCATGACAGTGGACGGCTATGACCTACAGCCGGTCTACACCGAGCTGATTTCCCGCAAGAGCGGTCATTCCAATCTGCGCATGACCCTGTATGAGGGCAGAAACCGCCAGATCCGCAAAATGTGTGAGCAGGTGGGTCTGGGTGTGCGCCATCTGCGCCGCATTGCCATCGGTCCCATCACGCTGGGCAAGTTAAGAGCGGGCGAATGGGAATATCTCACACGCGAACAGGTGAATTACCTCAAAACCCGCTGACCGTCTCTTTTCCCCATTCTTCCCCATATTACTGAAATCATTCGCCGAACGGAGGTTATCCCCTATGCTACATATCAAGGGCGTGCAAGCCAAGGAAGAACAGGAAGCCCTATGCCGTCTGTGCGGCGTCGATTTCAAGCCTGACTGCTTCTGCTATGCCTGCCGCGAGGACGATGCACCCGTCGCCATATGCCAGTTTCGCATTCAGGGCGACTGCGGTTTGATGTACGGTGTCTATCCGGTTCAGGGAGTACAGGACGACGAGGCTCTTCTGCTCACGGGTCGCGCCGTGTTCAATTTTCTCGACCGTTGCACCGTCCGTCATGTAAAATTCATTCCCGCCTCGTCCGAAGAGCATCCCCTTGCCCGCCGTTTGGGCTTTCGTCTCACGCCCGACGGCGGCTGGTTCATCGATCTGACCGGCTTCTTCCACGAGCCGTGCAAGCACGGCTACTGAGAGGGACGGGAAGTTACGCGGGGATACGAGGGTTACGCGGGGCGCCGCCCCGAACCCCGCCAAAGGGACTTTTAGGAAAGTCCCTTTGGAATCTTCAAAACTTTTTGAGAGGGGGAAGGAATGGATTTTCTCTGCGAATGGGCGTTTGCGGAAGGGCAAATGTATGTGCGGGAAAGCGGTCTCGGTTTTGTCGGTGCAATGGATGAAGAGCGGGCGACCACTGGTCGCCCCTACTACGATGTAAAGAC
>USTB01000170.1 GCA_900557635.1 uncultured Eubacteriales bacterium | reverse complement strand
TCTTCCCATTGCCGATCATCTTGTAGGAGATGCCGTGGGCACGGTGACCTACTGCAACGATTGCGCAAAGGATTATATCGCACACCTGAGATCGACGGTGCCGAACTGCCTGGAGGGACTGCATGTGGGCGTGGACTGTGCGAACGGTTCGGCTTCGGTCACGGCGCGTGAGCTGTTTGAATCCCTCGGTGCTGAGGTACATATTATCAACGACCGTCCCAACGGCTCCAATATCAACAATAACTGCGGCTCCACCCACATGGAGGAGCTGATTAAGACGGTGCGCGATCTGCACTTGGACTGCGGCGTGGCATTCGACGGCGACGCCGACCGTTGTCTGGCTGTGGACGAAAACGGCGCTCTGATCGATGGCGACATGATCATGGCTGTCTGCGCACTGGATATGAAAAAGCGCGGTAAGCTCAATCACGACGCCGTGGTGGGCACCATCATGACCAACTTCGGATTCGGAAAATTCTGCGAGGAAAACGGACTGAAATTCGTTGCTACCAAGGTGGGCGACCGCTTTGTGCTGGAGGAAATGCTTATGGAGGACTATTCCTTCGGCGGTGAGCAGTCGGGTCACGTGATTTTTCGTGACTTTGCTACCACGGGCGACGGTCAGCTCACGGCAATTCAGCTTCTCTCCATGCTCAAGCGCGAGGGCTGTCCGCTCTCTGCTCTGACCACGGTCATGCGCCGTTATCCGCAGACCATCATCAATGTCAAGGTGACAAACGATTCCAAGCGCCTGTTCTACACCGACACCGAAATTTCCCGCGTGATGAATCAGGCAAAGGATATCCTCGGCACGGACGGCAGAATCGTGGTGCGTCCCTCCGGAACCGAGCCCCTCATCCGTGTTATGGCGGAGGGCAGTAACGAGGACATCATTGCGCAGCAGGCGAACATGGTGGCGCAGGTTATTCAGAACCGTCTGGGTGTGTGATTGCATATTTTGTATGTTTGTATCACGGAACCGCTGTGTTCCGCAATGTTGAGATAGGAGGAAAATGACTGTGGATCAATGCCTGGAACTGATTAAATCCAGAAGGAGCATCCGTTCCTTCAAAAAAGATCCCGTGCCGGCGGAGCTTTTGCACCGTATTGTGGAGGCGGGACTGTATGCCGCAAGCGGCAGGGGCTTCCAAAGCCCCGTCATCTTGCAGATCACAAACCGAAGCGTTCGGGATCGCCTGATGAAGCTCAATGCGGAGATCATGGGACGCTCGGGAACAGACCCGTTTTACGGTGCGCCCGCCGTTCTTGTGGTTCTGGCGCGTCGCGAAATTCCCACGTATCTTTATGACGGCAGTCTTGCCATGGGCAACATGATGCTGGAGTGCCATGAATTGGGTCTGGGAAGTTGCTGGATTCACCGTGCCAAGGAGGAATTCGAGCGCGAAGAGGGAAAAGAGATCCTGCAAAGCCTCGGGATCCAGGGCGATTACGAGGGTATCGGACACCTCGCTGTGGGCTACATTGACGGCGAATATCCCGAAGCTGCTCCCCGTCGGGACGGCAGGGTATTCTACGCCATTTGATCACGGAGCCCACACATTTTAATAACGGGCAGATACATGCATAGCGTGCCTGCCCGTTTTTTGAAAGATCTAATTGCCGAGCGATCGGCGGAACGGAGAACAACATGAAAATAGCAAAACGCATTGCTTTTGTCCTGCTCTCTGCGGTGCTTATGACCTGTACCGGCGGCGGATTTTTGTCCCTGTCTGCCTGCGGACGGACAACGGACGAGCCGTCCTCACCCGCAAACGGGAGCGGGACACCCGCCATGGCGGAGGGGTACACGGTGTTTGCCGATGCCTCCTCGGGTGTGGATGAAAACCCCGGGACTGCCGCGCTTCCCGTGCGCACGCTCACCCGCGCGCAGGAGCTGGCGCGAGCCTGTTCCGAGCGCGGTGACGCCGATGTTACGGTGTACCTGCGCGGGGGGAGATATACGCTTGCGCAGACCCTTGCGTTCGACACGCGCGACAGCGGGAAAAACGGTCATACTGTGACATGGTGCTCATATCCCGACGAGACGGCGGAGCTTTCGGGCGGCAGATCCGTTTCGGGCTGGACGCTGTACGATGCGGATAAAAACATCTATGCGGCGGATGCAAAGGATATCGAGAGCCGCGATTTCTTTGTGAACGGTCGGCGCGCCGTACTGGCGAGAACCGAGGGCAAGCTGTCGTTTACCTCGGTCGGACGCACCGAGATCGTAACAAAGGACGCTCAGCTCACCTCTTTCGCACGTCCGCAGGATCTGATCCTTGTGCTGAACAACTACTGGACGCAATCCCGCGTGCGGGTCAGCGGTGCAGAGTATTCGTCGGGTTCGACGCATCTTCTGATGAAGTCCGGCGCGTGGGCGACCTATTGCGAAACGGTCGAGGTCGTTCCCGGTCTGACCCCCTCCGTCGATCAGATTGCGTTTGCGGAAAATGCGTTGGAGTTTTTGGATGCCGAGGGCGAATGGTATCTCGATATCGATGCGGGACGGGTGTACTATAAGCCCCGCGCGGATGAGGACATGAACAGCCTCGATGCGGTGCTCGGCTGTCTGGAACAGCTTGTGACCGTGAAGGGCAAAAAGGGCGAGCCTGTGGAAAATCTGCATTTTTCCGCTCTGCAATTCAGCCACAGCACGTGGATGCAACCCAATACCAACGAGGGCTTTGTCACAATACAGGCAAACCACTACCGCAAGCTCGGCACCACGGCGTCCACAAAATTTGTGGATACCAACTGGCTTGTGCCGTCGGCGGCGGTGTACGGTGAGCTGGTGACGGCAGTCTCCTTTACGGATAACACCTTTGCCAACCTCGGCAATGCGGGCATTCATCTGTCCGAGGGCACAAAGCAGTGTCACATCGACCGCAATTCCTTCACCGACTGTGCGGGAACAGGCATTATGCTGTCCGCCTTTTCGGTGTCCTATCATAATCAGGTCGCGGGCGACAATCCTGCCGCACATGCGTACCGTCTCACCGAAAACAACAGCATCAGCGGCAACCGAATCGATAATGTCGCCAGTGTGTACAACGGGGGTACCGGCATCGAGGTTGGCTACGCCCGCAATACCGAGGTCACCCAAAATACCCTCCTGAATCTG